>NZ_BROD01000001.1:929423-1239230 GCF_024345225.1 Clostridium sp. TW13 | reverse complement strand
CCAAAAATAACTCTAAGCACAACTGATTTCACTAATAAAGCTCTAACTGCTTCTATAAGTGATACTGATACACAGATCGATCATTTTGAATATAGCTTTGATGGTAAGACCTTCTCAAAATATGATGGATCTCTAAATATAGCTTCAAATTGTAAAGTATATGCACGTGCAATTGATTATGCTGGAAATGTTAGTGAAGTTGCTTCATTAGATGTTACAAATATTGATACAACAGTTCCTACAGTTACTGTAGCTGGTATTAATAATAACGGTGTCTATACTCAAGCAATAACACCTTCTATAACAGCTGATGACAAACAAAGTGGCTGTGACAAAATAGTTGCTACTCTCAACGGAGCTCCTTATACTTTAAATACACCTATAAACAAAGTAGGTTCTTATAATTTAGAAGTTTATGCTGTTGATAAAGTAGGTAATAAATCTTCTATTATAACTAAACATTTTGACATTAAACTTGATGTAAATGCTACTACAGCAAACGGTAAAACAAAGGTAACTGTAGGTGGTACAGGATTGCAAGCTCCTTCAATATTAGGTGTTTCTGCAACAGGTACTCCAAGCTATGAAGTTGACTTACCTGCTTACCTTGTTGATAGTAACAGTGTATTTGCAGTTACTGGTGATACTGCAAGCTTATCAGTACCTATGTCATTATTCACAAGAGATGAGCATAGTACTATAAGATTGCTTGCTGATGTAAATACTAATTCAAGCATTATGACTGGTATGAAATTTGCTGGAAAGGCTTATAACTTTAGCCTATTCAATGTTGATGAAAAGGGAGTTCAAACTCCAATAACTAAGTTTAATGGTAAAGTTGTAACTGTAACAATAAAGCTTACTGATGCTGACTTAAATGGATTAGACACTGCTAAGCTTACTGCATTCTGTTACAATGAAGCTACAAAAACTTGGGATTCAGTTGGTGGATCTTATGATGGGGCTACTAAGTCTGTAACTTTCTCTGCTCCTCACTTTAGCACATATGCTATAGCTGAGAAACCAGCAGTTACTCCAACAAACCCAACTAACCCAACAAACCCAACTAACCCAACTAACCCAACTAACCCAACTAACCCAACTAACCCAACAAACACTGGAAATCAAAATAATGGCTCAAATACTAATTCAAAAATTGTAAAAACAGGATCTGTATTTGGTTCAACAGTACTTGGCATAGTTGGTGTATCATTAGTTATATCTGGTGCTGCAATATTATTTATAAAGAGGAGAAAATTCTAATATAAATAAAGAAGTACTAACTAAAGAATGATACTCATTAAAGACTGTGGCATTAGTAGTAAATAACTACTAATGTCCAGTCTTTTTTAATTTCCTTCGGAAAAGACAAGCCCTTTTCCAGTAACTTTGATAGTACTTTGTCTTCACTGCAATTCCTATACAATAAAAAAAGAAGTGACACTAGATAATTAGTGACACCTCTATTGGTTTATCCTTTATATAAATATTATACTATACTCTCTATTCCTGTTAAAACTGCATCTCCTTGCAATGGCTTATAAATTGAAACTTTCGCTATACCCTCACGTAAGTCTTGGCTAATGAGTACTGACTTACATATAAAACAATAATTTGTTCCATTCACCAATTGTGTTGCTACTTTTATAGGCTCATATTTCACTCCTACAAGTCCTTTTACAATGTTATTAAACATTTCTAAATCTTCAGCTGATATAGTATCATGTACTGTCCATCCACCTGGTATTTGCATAAATAATTTCCTCCAAAAAATAATTAATAAATCTATATTATTATTTTATACAAGAAAACTTTCTTATATTCCAACTATTATTTATATAAAATAATTAATATGCTCTTCTATACAAATATTCTAACTATTTTATATATAATCCAACCCCATAAAAGTAGTATGAATACTGCTGCTATTATACCCTTTTTTCTCATACCTGCCTTATCTTCTTGCTGCTCTCTACATTCTTCAATAACTTCTGGTGGAATCAATTTTATCACTAAAGTAATTCCTGCTGGAATTATTAATAAATCATCTAAATAGCCTAAAATAGGGATAAAATCAGGAATTAAATCTATTGGGCTAACAGCATAAGCTATCACCAATATAGCTAGTATCTTAACATACCAAGGTGTTTTAGGATGTCTATATGCATTATATAATACATAAACATCTTTCTTTATTTTTTTCATCTTTTGCTTAAATTCTTTAATATCCACTTGTATCTCCTTTTTAAACCAATACTATCTCAAATTCAAGCTCATGCTTTAATGGGATATTATAATCTCCCAGTATAGGAATTGACGGCTTTATCTTTCTTGCTGCATCAACAGCATTTGGATATATACGAGTTAAATCAAATCCTCTTTTTTGATAAAATCCTATAGCATTCAAATTATCATTAGTTGTAATTAACTTAACCTTATTACATCCTGCTTCTTTAGCTGCCTCTATAACCTTATCTACAAGCATAGTTCCAATACCTTGCTTCTCTTTTAGACTATCTAAAGACATTATCTCACATTCATTGTTTTCTATCATATATGTTGCCAAACCAATGATATTATTCTCTTCATATATAGCAAAGCCTTCCATAGCTGTCATATCAAATACTTTGCCTCTAATTACCATTTCTGTTGAGAACCAATGGTCTATTATAAATTTATTTATTTGTTCTCTATTTTCGGTTGATATTACTCTTATATCCATGTTCACTCGCCCCTTTTATGCTTCATCTAAACTGAATTCATTTTGTTAATTATAACATCAACTTCTATATAAATACATGTTTAAGCTAAAACTTACCTACTCAACTACTATCTCTTTCAACGCGTTAAGAGCATTTATAGCTGTTGGAAATCCTGAGTATGGAACTGTTTGAATTATTATCTCCTCAATTTCTTCAGTAGTCAATCCAACGTTCATCCCAGCTTTTATATGAACCTTTAGTTGAGGCTCTACTCCACTTCTGCTTGCTAGCATAGCTATTGTTGCAATTTCTCTATCTCGTAAACTAAGACCATCTCTTGAATATATATCACCAAATGCAAATTCAACTATGTATTTTCCTAAATCACCTAATGGTGCTACTACTTCTTCTCCTACTTGACCGTCCACTTCTGCTAATTTCTTTGATCCTTTTTCAAATCTTTCACTTATCATTATTTTTTCCCTCCATATTGTTGTAGACTTCAATTTTATTATTTAAATAATCAATACTCTCTCTAATTTCATCAATTTGTGAAATTAGTTTTTCTTTTTGTTCTTCAAGCATTATACGTCTTTCTTTAACAGTGGTATCTCCAATATACCTTAAATCAGCATATATTTTTATCTTTTCAATAGGCATCTTTATTTTCTTTAATCTTAACAAAAACCTAATCCAGTTTAAATCTTGCTCAGAATAATCTCTGTTTCCACTTTTATCTCGATTAATATTCTTTATGAGTCCTATCTTTTCATAGTACCTAAGTGTGTCATAGCTAATGCCTAATATTTGTGATATCTTTGAAATATTCATGATTTTTTCTCCTCGTAAATTAATATATCATCTGGAGTTAACTCCACGTCAACACCTTTTTATTATTTTTTATAAATTTTACTATTTTAAATCTAATAACTATATCTATATCTTCGTAATAACTTGTAGAATACTGCCTTTACTCATTTCAAATCAGCCTATTTTCTTGCAAAGTGCCTTAAATTCTTACTTGCGTAACTGCACATTATATATAATCATAGACCTGTATAGAACTGTTCCACTTAAATGTTGATAGAATATTGTAGAATTTTTGCAGCTTGTCCTTGGCTTTTCCTGTCGAATTATTGCAACTTGTCCACCAACATTTTGATGGAATACTTCTATATGCATTGAAAATTGTGTCTATGTTTTGAAATAGTGTTAAAAGCGTATAAATTATTAAAGATAGTAATTTTGACTTCCCTTAATTCATTTTTTAAGAAGACTGCGAAATAACTTTTACATTCTTATCCATTTTGTCTTAAAATCATTTAAGTCTCCATCTTCATCAATCATACAGTATTCTGCATGATATACCTTGTCAATCATACAATTATTTTCATCATAGAGTATGTATGGATATAAGCATATAACATCGCATTCATCACTGTTTTGTTTTATAGATTCACATTCAATATATCTAGCCTCTATGAGATATGCTACTGCACCAATAAAAGATAAGCCATTAAGGATTTTCAAATCAACCATACAATCACCTTCTGTTTAAATAAAAATTATATATGCATTTCATAATACTTTTTTTATTGAAAAAACTCTTATTCACTATTCTATAATTTATGAATATATTATATATGTAATAATCTTAGGAGAATACAATGATTACAAAACCAAAATTTATAAATCAATCATTAGAAATAAATCTTTTCTTTTTAAGAATAATGAAAGAACACTCATTATTTTTGGAGGCTGCCTTTGGTATAAAAGATAAAGAACTAATCACTGAAGCCGACAAATTTAAAAATGAATTCACTAAATTACTTTTACAAGCTATAACAATATCAGATGGTGTTATTCCTTCTCATGTTCTATCTGCAAATGAAATTGTAACTAATTACACAGCCGATGCAGAAAAGGCAACTGAATTTTACACAGGAATTGATATAGACACCAATCTCACTGCTCTTGAAAAATCACTTACACCTGCCACTGGTGCTATACCAAAGAATTTGTCTCGATTAACAGAAGATGTTTATTCACTGAACCATCGTTCTATAAGTGCAACAAATGCACTTATTAGATTTAAGACTAAACTTCTAAATGATGTGCTATCTTGTAGTGTATACACAACAGCTTATCCTCTATTAATTGATCATATATTAAGAGAGGCAAAATTATTTGTAAGTTTATTAACTAAACTGCAAAATGGCACTGAAATTGACATGAAAAATGATGTGTTAGATTTAGAATCTTTCTGGAATAGAATAATGTCTGAACACTCATATTTCATTCGAGGTTTGTTAGATCCAACAGAAGAAGAATTATTTAATATCGCAAATAACTTTGGAAATGAATTTGCAGTACTAACAAAAGAAGCTTCTGCTATAAACAAAGCCTCTCTAGACATGTCTAACTTAACTAATAAAACTTTAAACAAAACTATAAAACTAAGAGACTTTAAAACACAAGGCACTGAAGGTCTTTTAAGTTGTAAAATCAAATCAATAATTGTTCCACTTTTAGGCGATCATGTACTTAGAGAAGCTAATCAATATATACATTTACTTAAATTATTTCAAGCTTTATAACCCATAAATATTTAAGGATAATATTGAAATATATTAATTTTTAATGGAAGCATTTTAGCTTCCATTAATTATATTGCAAAAATATTCTAGTGCTGCTGCATTCTTGAAGTTAAATATATACGGGGTGTATGTGAGGTATTCGAGCAGACTTTAGTTTACTTAAAACTATCTTTGTGTTAATTTCTGGATATATATTATTAATCATATCCAAGGTCTCAAACATAATAACTAAGGTATTTTCAAATGCTTCCTTTGGCGAGTAATTAAAAACATCTCTAAATCTTTGTTCAATATTATCAGGCTTAATTTTAAAACTTTCAAGTGATTTGTACATCCATTTGAAAGTTGGGAAATATCCTTTGTTTAAGGCAAGTAATATTATAAATATACTTTTTTGTAGGTTAGCAATATGTTCAAACAATAATGTTGAATTTTCTCTTTGCAGATAAAGCTCAACCTGTGTACTATTAATTGATTGTAGGGCTTTATTAATGTTTTCTATTGCAATCTGTCTTGGATATTCCTTGACTTTAGCCTTCCATGAATTCACTATATCTTCTCCAAACATGGGTATACAGGTTCTTATAGTATCAATAGCATTACTACTTCCAAAATCAATTTTAAAATCTTTAATTACAGATTTGATGACTTTTTCTTCTTGTTCGAGAGTAATATGCCATAAATCAATCTTAAATCCATTTACAATTATATTATCTTCTCTTGCTTCATGATTATATGGATAAAAGTACTCTGCATTTAATTCCTTTATTATAAGTTTTCGAATATTCTCATTGGGAAGTTCATCCCAAAATATAGGTATTTCTACATCTGAATATTCATCTGCGTACCCTCTTGCAACTGAACCTCCAGCAATTATCGCTTTTATACCTTTTGTACCTTCTACACTCTTTATCTTTTCACAAATTTGCTTTGCTAACTCTAATCTCCACTTACAATGATAATTTAAAGTACTCATTTTATCCCCCCTTTTATAGTGCTTTACTTTTTATCCATAAATCCTTTTTCATACACACACTATTTGCATTTCCTGCATACATCCCATAATTTTCAGTCACGGTATATCTTGCATTTTTATATAAACTAATTGCTTCAATTTGCTTAATTCCTGTTTCCAACACAGCAAATTTATAGCCTTTTTCTTTTGCTAACTTCTCTAATTCACTGACAATTATCTTTGATAGACCTTGTCCTCTCTCTTCTTTTCTTAAAAAGATACGCTTCAACTCTACAGTATCTTCACTATGTTCTTTAAATGCTCCACAGCCAACAGCAACATTATCTTTATAAATTACAATTACATCATTTATATAATCAACACTATTTAATTTATTATATTGTTTCTGCAGTTCTCCATATTTCTCGTTAAGTCCTTCATCTAGTAACTTTATGAGATTAAGAAAATCTCTATTCTTCCCATCTGTCTTTAATATTTTCAACTCCATATTTGCCCCCCAATATTGCTTAAATTATTTATTTTTATTCGATCATTGTTTGAATTTAATTAATCCAATAATTCTTATAGTTATTTATTTTTATTATATAACATTTTTCACACCATAAATGGAAAAATTAACTTCTGTTTTTAAATATAATCTGAATTTAATTTTACGTTAACTTTACAAGCACCTGATATTTTTCACGCTTGTAATATGTAAAAAATAAATATACAATATAATTACATAATTTAAAAATAATTGTATTTTATTGAGGAGAATTATAAATGAAGGTAACTAAGAAATCTAAATCGTCCAATATTATCCTTTGGTGTTTATTCATAATATATCTAGCATTATTGATTAAGGTAATATTTTTTAAATATCCCCTGTCTATGATAAGTGTTATGCTAACAGATTACAAACAACCTCTAAGTTCTAGAATAGAATATGCTAATTTTATTCCTACAAAAAGTATTTTTCATTATTTATCAGGAAAAGAAACTATTAAAATTGCTGTAGAAAATTTGCTTGGAAACATAATTGCATTCGGCCCTTTAGGCTTTTTCTTACCTACATTATTGAATTGGGCAAAGAAATTTAGGCATACTGTTTTTATTTCTTTTATAGTTAGCCTTTCTTTTGAAGTGATTCAATTATTAACTGCCATTGGTGATTTTGACGTTGACGACATTATTTTAAATGTGCTTGGAGCTATGATTGGCTTTGGATTTTATAAAGTAATAATGAATATAGTAAAATTGAGAACTTCCACTAATATTAATTTATAACTTAAAGTTTTCATTTTATAAATTACATTTAAGTATACGCACGAATTTATGTTTATCACTGGTATGAAAAAGGTTAACTAAAGAATTTCTACACTCTAGCTAACCTTTTATTTATGCTTATATCATTAGACATCTGAAAGTACCTAGGTTTTATATGCTAGTCTATTTTCAGAGTTCTTACACTTCCAAAATCATCTTAGCACTTTGATATTTCTGCTCCATGATTTCTTTTGCTTCTGGGCACAGCTTGTTCCAACTTCTTTGAATCTTTTTACTTACCCACTTTGCTCCTTCTTTTACTTCCATACCTCTATTACAGTAAGCAAGATGTAGTAATGATGGAACTTGATCTATATGTGCCATTGCATCCGCACTAGCTACACATATTGCTTCCTTTGTTGTTTGCTCTTTTCTTACACTTCCTCTATGACATAAAATACAATCTTTTATTATCTCTATTTTTTCTTCTGGATAATCTAGTTCTTTTAGGATTCTCTCAGCTTCTATGGCTCCATATATATGATGCTCCTCATACATGTTCTTATCTTTAGCACTTGCATAATCATGTAAAATTGCTGCAATCTCAACTATTTCTTCATCAGCACCTAATTTTCTTGCTAAAATTTTAGCATTTTTAACTACACTAGTCACATGGCATGTCCAAACTTCATAGCCAAAGAAATTATCCTTACTTTTGCATTGTTCTTCTACTATAATTGAAACAGTTTTTATTATTTCCATCGACTTTAACTTTGTTTCCACCTCATTAATCAAAATAGGTTGAATCTTTGGATAGGTTAAATCTTGTGGCATATCATCAAACAACTTAACTTCCCCTATTTCTAAGTTAGGTAATTCACCTAGCTCCTCAATGTCTGCAAAATATAATCTTCCATAACTTTTGGGATCATTTTCTCGCTCTATAGAATAATCACATAAGTAATCACATATAGGAGTTAATTTAAACTTAACAGCTCCTGTTTCCTCATTTAATTCCCTTGATGCTGCATCGTCAATAGCTTCATTTAATTCTCTGTGTCCTCCTGGTACTTCCCAGGTTTTTCTTTTCTTATGCCTTACATATACGAATTTTCCATTATATTTTGATACCATAACTGCAAACTTTAATTCTTTATCTTCAACTAACCCTAAATTGCATATTTTTGTTTCCATATAAACCTCCTGAAATGCTATATTAGATTATATTCTTAACCACTTTATTTCCCATGATTTTATACTCCACAGGATAATCTTCCACTATCTACATTATACCAAATCACACCTATTTTTAAACTTATCAAGTGAAACTTGATTCAGTTGGGTTTGATCCCCATCTGAATCTTAGTTGAACTTATCCAGAACCGTGCAGCCGTTTTCTCCAACTTAAAGAAGCTGGAGTGTTACGGATGCTAGCCATCGGATAAAAAATAAAAAGGTTAATTAACTTGCAATATGCAAGCTAATTAACCCTGAAAAAACTTTATTATTTTTAATTTAGACATCTCAAAGCAAATACGTTTATCTGCTAATCCATTTAGACTTGTTATTTATTTTCTGATGCCTTATTTTTATTATCAATATAGCTAACTGCATTCAAACCAGCCATTTGCCCTTCTCCAGCAGCTTTTATATATTGATAAGGCTTTCCTGTTATATCACCAGCTGCATAAAGACCTGGCAGATTAGTCTCCATTTTTCTGTTAACCTTAATATGCATTTCATCCATTTCTAGACCTGGAACAAGCTGACCTGGACTTATACTGTCCTTCAATATAAATACTGCATCTGTGGAAACTTCACCATCTTTAAGAACAAGTTTATTGACTTTATCAGTCCCTAAAACCTCCTTAGGGATTGATTTTATTACTTCTATATTAGGATTTAAGCTATATTCATCTTTGAACATTGGAATAAAGTTAACCTTTCCTACAATCTCACTTATGAAATTAGTTTCTTCAACAGACTCCTTATTGTAGCCTACTACTGTAGCCACCTTACCTTTATATAAAGGTGCATCACAAGTTGCACAATATCCAACACCTCTACCTAAGAACTCCATTTCTCCTGGCAATGGTTTTGAAAACTCTATTCCTGTTGTTAAAATAACAGTTGTTGCTTCATAAGTTTTGTCATTTACCATCAACGCAAAATAATCTCCCATAGCATAAATATTATTGACTCTCTCTGTGGTTATTTCTATCTCCATATCCTCAACATGCTTTTTAAAATGCTCCTTAAGTTGTTCTCCTGTAACACCTGGCAAACCTAAATAGTTATTAATTTTTGGAGCCTTAACTATCTTGCTGCTCAAATCTTTACTTCCAAAAACTATTATATTCTTATTTCTTATCTTTGCATTTATAGCAGCTGATAAACCTGCTGGTCCACTACCCACTATGGCAATATCGTATCTTTCACTCATGTTCAAAATTCCTTTCCTAATTATTATTAATCTATAATAAATTTATTAATATATTTTATCACATTAGGCATCTTCAAAAAATAAATAAGTCCATATGCTAGCCTATTTGGATTTGTTATTTATTTTCAGATGCCTTAACTTATTTCTTCACTCTTATTTTAGTATGTTTATATTTGTATTCAGTATTCATAAATTAAGACATTAAGCATATGATCATTATTCTTTTGCAACTTCATACTTTCCCTCCAATACTCTAAATAAGAGACCTGTAGACATTTATCAATCTTGTTATACTTTCGATGTCATTATATTAAATTTAATTTTATTCAATTATATGAGTAGCTATTCATATGTTTACATATAATATATAACTTATTACGCTTTCTGTCAATAGATGCTAAGGGAATAATATCCTCTAAAATCTTCACTACATATATAACATCTATATACCACAACTTACCACTTATTTGTATAAAAAAAACTGCGTAATCAATAAAAATACCTTCTCATTAACTGCACAGTGCTATTTACATATAATCTTTTATTAAATTATTTATTTGCTTTTAATCTTGCTATATCTACCAAGTTATTTGCAGTAGCTTCTTCCACTCTGCACAAGTCTTTCTTTATAATTGTTACCTCCTCAGCAGTTCTCTCCACTTGTTCATGTGTTGACTCCAATTTCTTTTCAATTCTATCAACTTTAATATTAAGTTCTTGAATATCTGATTTTATTCCTTTTACATCTTCTTTTATTCCTTGAATATCTGTTTTTACGCCTTGAAGCTCAACTCTAAATTCTTGTTGCTCTTTTTGCATTTGCTTCAATATCTCTAGGATTTCTTTTTCCATCGTAATCCACCTCATTAAATTATTGAGTGAAATTATTATAGCATAAAAAAATATATGTTCCAATAAATAAACTATATATTTTTTGTCTGCTATATTTACAAGGGATGTGCTATCTTATTTAGAAATAATATATTAAATATATATATCGCTATTAGTTTTCTGCATCTATAATTTAGATATATGCATACAATAATTGTTATATAAATGTAATTTTATTATTGCACCTTATATAATATTATTTTTATATAAAAAGTCCTTATCCTTCATTATCTCATCATACTTACCATCTCTAATTATTGTATGATCACCTGAAAAGACAACAGCTCTCTTAAATACATCTTGTATGTACTCAAAATCATGGGTTGAGCATAAAATTGTTTTTCCTGCATTATTTATGGCTATCATAAATTCTCTTAGAAATCTTTTAGTCTTTGGATCGAGCCCATTCATAGGTTCATCAAATATATATACCTCTGGATTTAAGACTACTACTGTAGCAATAGCTACTTTTTTCTTTTCTCCACCGCTTAGATGGTAAGGTTGTCTATCTTTTAAATCTTCTATTTTTAGAAGTCTTAAAGTATCTTCAACTCTTCTTTTAACCTCTTCTTCCTCCATGCCCATCTGTCTTGGCCCAAAGGCAATTTCATCATAAACATTTGAACAAAATAGCTGCATCTCTGAATTTTGAAAAACAAATCCAATCTTTTTGTGGAAAGACTTTGAGAAACTTTCCTTTTGCAATTCCTTATCAGTGATTTCTTTACCTTCAAATAAGTATTTTCCATCACTTGCAGTTATCAATCCATTTATTAATTTCATCAATGTAGATTTTCCACTACCATTTACGCCAATTAGAGCAATTGCTTCTCCTACTTCAATATGCAAATTTACATTTCTCAGTGCAAAAGTGCCCTCACTATATTTGTATGAAACATTTTTTATATCAATCATCTAATCACAACCTATCAAAGTAAAAATATATTATTATAAACACTGCATTAGCTATAATACAAACATAATCTTGTAACTTCATTTTAAATTTCTTATAAACTTTATACTCTCCTGTAAATCCTCTACATTCCATGGCTCCATACATCTCTTCAGACATCTCTTTTGATTTTATAAACATGGTTCCTAGCACTCCAGAAAGTGCCGTACTTTTATTTTTACTTTTCCCCACAGATCTTAGCTTAAGTGCATAGATCATATTTAAAGAAAACTCTCCCAAAACCAAAATGTACTTTATAGTTATATCAAGCACAAAGATAAATACATCTGGTACTTTAAATAGTTTTAATGTCATTATCAAATCATTCCACTGAGTTGTGCAAGCTAATATGTTTACAGAAGCAACTGAAACTAGTATTTTTAATGTGATCATTACTGCATTACTGCCATATCCAAAGAAAATTGAAGGTAGCAAAAGAATAAAGCTAAAAGCTGTTACAATCAAACTTACTTTCAAAATATGCTTTATTTCATTTATGCTAAGGAAATTAATTACCACAAGTATAAATACATTTGCAATTATAACAAAAGTAAGATTTTTTGCTAAGGAAACAAACACTATTAGTATAAGTGTTGAAATAAGCTTAACTGCAGCATTTATGGTAAACTTATTTTGTTTAGTCTTACCTCTAAATCTTGTAAGCACATTCAATAGGGAAATAATACTTTTATCTATAAAGGAATTCTTCTCCTTCAACGGTGTATAATTATCTTTTTCTAAAAGCCATTCTGGCATTTGTAACTTCCTCTCTTCTACCATTAGTTATTTACGCCGTTTTTTTTCTTTCTTCATATTTGCTATCAATCTAAATATAATTAAAAGAATTGCTACCCCTGCAACTGCTGATAAAATATATCCTAGATTATCTGATAGTCCTTTAACAGAGTAATCTGGCATCAATGAATTAAAGTTAAATCCATGCTCCATACCTTTTGGTACAAATCCTAATGCTTTTCCCCCATTTGAAACAGTGCTTATCTCATCAGCTCCCCATTCGCCCCAAGCTGTACCTGTAGCTAACAATCCTAAAGGTGACAAACAAATAAGCAATAATATAAATGCATATATAGGTTTTGTTTTTGTAGCAGAACCTTCATATATAATTCCTGGTGAAACCTTCTTTATAAATCCTAATACACCAACTGTAATGATACCTTCTAAAACCCCTGCAACTGCAAGATGTGGAATTAGCATTGCTGGTATAGAAATTGATAGTGGATATGGACAATATAATGGCATACCTGCGGCATCCTTAAAAAGTAATGGTTGTATACCAAACTCTATTGCAGCACATAAGGCACCAAAATTCAGTCCAATATATGCAGCAATAAAAGTTATAATACTTTCTCCTTTTTTAATTCTGCTGCTTAAAAATTTATAAATATAATACCCTACGTATGGAATCACAAAAGCCATGTTAAAGCAGTTTACCCCAAAGGCCAAAATACCACCATCACCAAATAATAATGCTTGGATTAAAAGTGCTATGGTTATAGAAATACAAGCTGCCTCTGGCCCTAAAAGAACAGCTAATAGGGTTGCTCCTACAGCATGTCCTGTAGTTCCTCCTGGCAATGGTACATTAAACATCATTGTTAAAAATGAAAGTGATGCCCCAATACCCATAAGTGGCATTTTCTTTTTAGTAACCTCTTTTTTTACTTTCTTTATTGCTCTTGTCCATATAGGAACCATTACAGCACCCATAACTGCACAGGTTGATGGACTTAAATAATTGTCTGGAATATGCATAATAACTCCTCCCAAATACCCAAATAAGTAACAAAAAATAAAACCACAAGAATTGATAACTGCTTTCAGAAATCAACCCTCGTGGTTATTAATCAGTATAAGTATATTTATATAAGTTCTAAATAATATCCTACATTAATATCAAATATAAAAGATACAGCATGTAGTCTATTTATTCATTTGAACATACATATTAAATTTTATATTATAGATATAAAACATTAAAGTTAAACATTATCCTTTGCTCAAGTAAAAAACAACTTCAGCTTATCTTTAGTTGTAAAAACAATGTTATTAACTTAGACATCTATAAAACGTATACTTTCGTAGTACACAAGATTATAATACTATAATATTCCCATTTTGTAAATATAAACTTGCTACTTCAAATCAGCTTTTACTCTCTCTTCAATGAACTTAACAAGAGGATCTATCCCCTCTCCAGTTTTTGATGAAACTCTAAATATCTCTGAACTTTCGTTTAAAAGTTTAACACTTTTTTCAACCATATTATCATCAAATTCAAAGTACTGCATCATATCAAACTTGCTTAAAACCACTGTATCAGCTGTAGAGAACAGTAATGGATATTTTTCAACTTTATCGTCACCTTCAGGAATACTTAAAATAGCAATTTTAAAATTTTCTCCAAGATCAAATTCAGCAGGGCAAACTAAGTTTCCTATGTTCTCAATAAAAATCAAATCTATTTCATTTAAATCAAAGTACCCCAATATATTCTTAATTGATATTGGTTCTATGTGGCATTCCCCTTCAGTATTAAGTTGAATTACAGAAATCCCAAGTGCATCAATCTTCTTAGCATCCACTTGTCCAGCTATATCTCCCTCAACTACTGCAATCTTATATTTATTTTTTAAACTCTTTATCAATTCAATAATTAGACTGGTTTTTCCTGTACCTGGTGAGCCCATGACATTTATTAAATAAACATTATTATCCTTCAAAATCTTTTTTATTTCATTACTGCACTCTTCGACTTCCTCTAATTTCTGTTTTACAATCTTAATGTCCATCTACTCACTCTCCATCATAATTATTTATATACCTCAGAATGTTATTTTCACTAAAAAATAGAATCTACTTATATTTTATTATATAATACTATTGTTGAACATGAAATACGGCATCTTGAAAAAATAAATAAATCTATCTACAAATCTATTTGGACTTATCATTTATTTTCTGATGCCTAACTAATTTGGGGTAGTGTAAAGTTAGTTATGAAAAAACAAGATTTAATTGATTAACTCGGTACACAGTAAGACTTTGATAATTATATTTATTTTTGAGGAGGCATAATCATGAAAATTGCTGTTATAGACACTCAAGGTGCAGGTCTTGGACAAACTGTTGTGAAAAAGATTCGTAAAGAAATAGGTCAAGACGTTAATATTATTGCCCTTGGTACAAACTCCTTTGCTACCTCAAAAATGGTCAGAGCTGGCGCCAATGTTGGCATAAGTGGAGAACGATCTATTATCTCATTTTGCAAAACAAATGAGATTGATAGTATAATTGGACCAATTGATATAATTTGCTGTAATAATATTGATGGTGAGATTACACCCTTAATTTCAAAATCAATAATTAATATGGATTGCATTAAATATGTCCTGCCATTACAAAAATATAATATTTACATACCTGGAACAAATACTATGCAAATTAAAGATATAATTGAAGAAATAATAAATGATATAAAAAATAGAGCAAAACTCATATGATGCCATTATTCTCCCGTTATAGCAGATCAGTTTAAATAATAAAAACTGTTTGCTACGAGGATGAACATATCAGGCTACAATAAGTATGCTCTATTCTTCTATTCTAAAGCTTAATATTATAATTTACCCTTATATAAGAATTCTTTAAATTTATTAGCTTTTCTTAATTTCACAAAGAAATATGCAATAATCCCAAATCCAATTAACTCAGGTAAAAAAATAGTTGGATCTGTAACAAGTTTGATAATAGTACTTAACATCCAATTACCTTCTGGTCTAGTAGGAAACTTCCAACCAAAGTATGGCCAAAATAGTATACCTGAATATAGCCACATACTATCAAATATCAAATGTATGAAACTAGAAATACCCAAAAATAGAATATTGTTTTTCTTATTTTTATATAATATACACACCCCTATTAACACTAGCAAGGTAGAAAATAATAATGTATGCGCAAATATACGACTATTATGAAAGGTACTTCTAAACAAAAAAGCTCCAATAGGCTTGTCTATCAAATCAGGTAAGACTGATCCAAATAAAACAAATCTATAATCAATTGGAATCCTATCCTCTAAATCTTTATGTTTATAAGTTATTTTTTCATATGTCTTTATTACTCCTGTAGTAAGTCCTAAATGTCCAAATAAAATCATTATAACGCTCCTCTATCTAAGGCATATTCTGTCAATTTTCTTCTTCGAAGTTTTTATGATATTTCTTAGTTTAGTATATATTAAGTTTTTTTTCAAGCTACATATTATTATCTTTTATTCTCTAATTCATCTATCTTCTTTAATAAAGTTTCTATAGTTTTTGTATTTTCTGCCTGTTGTTCCATTAACAAATCAAGTTTGTAATGCAAATCTTCTACTATAATTTCAGATTTTAAGTTGATAAGATAATCATTAGCAGCTGTTAATCTATCTTTTTCTGATTGACGGTTTTGTGACATCATAATTATAGGAGCTTGTAAAGCAGCAAGGCATGATAACACAAGATTCAAGAATACAAATGGATATGGATCAAATGCTTTATTACTTAAAATAAAAGCATTTCCTAGAATCCAAACTACTAGCACCACACAAAAACTTATTATAAATGTCCAACTACCACCAAATTCAGCTATTTTATCTGCAACTCTTTGTCCTAAGGTTGAATTTTCATCATCAGCTTCATTTATGTTTTTTGATACTTTTCCATTAATCAGTTCATGTATCATTTCTTCATTAATATTACTTTCTTTTAGGTCCCTATCTTTTTTTAATATCTCTCTTACTAACTCTTCTTTACTATAATATGAATTTTCCTTATCATTCATAAATATTATCTCCCCTTTAAGTTTTCTATTTATTCTATATAAGTGAACTCTTTCTTGTACCTATATTTCTTAAGTATATCCTAAGTTTTAGTTAATGCTCTTCCAAAACAAACTTATTATATCTAATATAGAGTATGCATCTTAGCAACTCCTATTCCTAACAAATGTTTCAAGTTATATTCTAACATATAGTTTGTATAGTTCCCATATAAATCTTTAATGTGAACATCTTACTACTTCTTTTAACCAAAGTGCTATTCATATCCCCCCTAAGAATATGCAAGAATTCCGCACATTAAGTTAAAATAACTAAATAACTATGATATAATAGCAATTAACTTCTCTTCAGCTCATTATTAAAGTAATGTAATAAGAAGAGGCTTCACGATATATTAGTTGTATTAGTATCAATAAAAAGAATTTAACGAAGGGAGCTTTTATATGAAAAGTAAAAAAATCAAGCAGAGTAAATTTAAAAATAAAATATTATTAAGAATCTTACAGTTTGTTGCCATAACACTAATTATTATTAGTGGATTTATTTGCTTTAAATATGGTCCTACCATTTCATCCTTGTATGATAATGCAACTACGAAGGTTAATAATTGTACTGTAGATAGCTTTAATACTAATAAATCTAACAATACAACAGCTTTAAATAGTAAAGATCCGTTATATTTAACATCTTCACTTATTCCTAAAGATGTAAAAAATGCTTTTATTGCTATTGAAGATAAAGACTTTTATAAGCATGGAGGCGTAAGCATAAAAGCAATCTTTAGGTCAGTATACTCAATCTGTACAAATGATTGGAAATTAACACAGGGAGGTAGCACTATTACTCAACAATTAGCAAGAAACGTGTTTTTAAACTTCGATAAAAATTACAAAAGAAAAGTTGAAGAAATGTTTATTGCCACCAAATTAGAAAAGAAATTCTCAAAAGATCAAATATTAGAGTTTTATATTAATAATATTTACTTCAACAATAATGCTTATGGTATTAATGCTGCTGCAAAAAAATACTTTAACAAAGATTGCAGAGAATTAAATCTTTCAGAAATATGTACCTTAGTTGCAATTCCTAATGATCCAGAATATTATAACCCCATAAAGCATTTAAATAATACTTTACAACGAAGAAATCTAGTTTTAGAGAAAATGAAAGAATATGGTTATATTACTAATGAAGATTATCAAAGCGCTATAAATTATAAGATAGTTCTAAATTTAAGTAAGTAATCCTCTCTACACCAACCAATATTACATGCAGTAATATTGGTTTATAAGTATCTGCTATTTTTCAATTTATCTTAAAAAGCACAAAAGATTGAAAACTAACATCCTTACTTGGATTGTAAGCTTTCAATCTTACGTTCAAAACATTTTTGATTTTCCCAAGCTATTTCTTAATGAATTTCCTAATATCAATATTATTAATATGTTAACTATGATTGGAGTGAAAATTCTTAGTGCTATGATCACATTATAACTAAATGAAACCATTGGCAAATAAGCTACAGCTGAAATTGATGAAAGCACAACTAAATATACATAACTATTCTCATACTCCATTTTCAACTTATTTAAAATAAAGTAATATACTGATATGCTAAGTACTTTAGTAAAGCATAAAATTAATATAAGATTTAAATCTGCTACCCTATCTTCCTTAAACCCAGGATCAACTGGAGACGAAAGAACGTAATAAACAAAAAACTCTAAAAAATAAATTATACTAAAAAAACTCAAAAATATAATTTTGGTAAAGCTATTGAAAGTATTTTTCGTTAATATCCCTATTGTTCTTTTCATTTTATCCTCCACTTGCAAATAATTGTGTTACAATTTTGTTTGCTAAAATCTAAATTATTTTAATACTTTGTATAAATTCAGCGTTAATAACTTCCATTCCTTTTTTAGTTTCAACCTCAATCCAATTTTCATTTATATCAACAATTTTACCTGCTACATTCGTACCAAGTGACCCTGTAGATATCCTGCACTCTTTGCCTATATACTTTTTTAATATCTCATTTGTCATAATTTTCAACCCCTTTCTATTCTTATTTTTTTTAATTACGAACTTTTGCATATTACGTTGTTGCGGTAATATTACAAAAAGTAACATGAAAATAGGTAAATAGATTGCAATCCATGTAGCTGAGTTCAACAAATCATCCCCCCTGTAAAATACAAGATACAATAATTAATAAGAATTTGCAAAATAAATTTTATCGCTAGAAATAAAAACTTCGGTAAAATCACTTACCGAAATTCTTTTAAAATTTTTATCACTATAATATATATTAAAATCCTTCACACTCTTCGCAAAACTCACTGTTATAATAATTCATATCTTTCTTTTCATAAATTTCAATGTTTTCATTTAATGCATCAATTTTCATAAATACATTTCCAATCGATTCAGATATATCATTTTCCCAGTATTCTTCTTTACTTATTCTTCTACCTAGACTATTATCATAGTTCTTCCCCAGTCTAATTAAATTTAAAACTAAGTATAGTCTATTTTTATCTTGTACACTTCTATGTACACCTAAACGATTAATTATAACATTAGTCCTCTTTTCTTCTTCTTTAGTTATATCTGCTGCAAATGCTTTCTTAAACAATTCATCTGTAGTAATTTTCTTTATAAGCTTTACTTCTGATTCCCCATCATCACTTATTAATCTTAATTCCATGTTTCAAGCCCCCAATTACTCGTTTTACTTTATACATAAATTGTAAAGTGCTTTGAAGGATGAAAGTAGGTTTTAAAAAGAATGTTTTTTGTCGAAAGCCCTTTTATCTTTTCGTATTAACAGCATTCAACTAATCTCTTCATTTTTCCATACCACTCAGGAAAATAACTTCTCGCATTGCACTCCTCTAGTAAGATCTTAAAATATTCTAAATCAATTGCACTAAATCTAGAACCTTCGTTTAGTGCAATAAACTCTAATTTTTGAAGTGCTTTTAAATTAGCTGGCTTCTCTACTTCTTCCTCTTCCGGGTCATACCCCAAAGATACTTCTTGCTCCCCTATTTTCACTAAGAAAGTATGGTGATTTTCCTTATATTCCTTTTCAAATTTGAATATTATTGTTGCATCGACATTTGCCTCTTCTCTTAATTCACGAATTATTGCTTCCTCTGCAGTTTCCCCTTCTTCTATTCCTCCACCTATAAAGAAATGTGTATTCTGTTTTTCATCTATCATTCCACTTCCAAATAACACTCCATTATTTTGAATAGCAATTGCTTGTACTCTCTGTCTTTGCCCCATTATACACCTCACAAATAAATTTATTTGCTCTTTAAAGCTTAATAACAGTATCAATTATAAGTACTAACAAAATAATATTTATAATTGTTGCCATGCACATGTTTATTTCTATTTATCTTTAGTGGACCGACTTTCACTAAAGATTGTACTCCATGAGTATTTCATCTTCATCTACATCTCCTGTATGGTGAAACCCCATGTTAAGATATAAATTTTCTGCGATTTCATCGCCTTCTTTATAACAAAGAATTATTGAATCATATTTGTTTTCATTCTTTATCATAGAAATCCAAAGTTGTAAAGCTTCCTTGCCGTACCCTTTTCCTTGATACTGTTCTGCAATCATAAACTCAGTAAGTAAACATGATATTTTACCATTTTCATTATAATCATTCTGCATTAGCATCCCTATAGGCTCATCCTCATTGTAAATAGCATAAATCTTACTGTTATAATCTCTATATGCAAATGCTCTTGCAAGCATTGTTAAGTTAGGTGCGACAAAATCCTTCTGCTCATCTTTAACCTTTAATGCACTAAAAATACGCCAGTTTTCAGGGTTAATGCTGCCAAAATAAACACTCATAATTATCCTCCAAATAGTAATTCTTTTACAAAATGGTACCATTTATTTGCTAAACAAGCAATATTTAATCTTATACTTTTTACTGACAACAACTTGTATTATAAACTGCTAATATAAGAATACCGTGGCATTCAGTTGAATACTACGGTATTTCTATATTAGAATATTAACTTATTATATATATATATTATACCACAAAAATCCACAAATTACCAGACTGTTATTTAACTTTGCATTTCCTTATAATTAGATAAATATCATTGATTGGGGGATTGATTATGGAAAACCATTTTATTGAGAATGAGGTCAAAGAACTCTTTTGGGATGAACTGCATAACTTTCAATTGGAACGAGCAACAAAAATAGTTGAACTTTTCATAAATACTTTTGGGGATGATGCTATTAAAATAATTGAAGAAATCAATGTAGACTGGAGAGAACCACTCAAACTATACATAAAAAATACAGTTACTATTATTGAAAAATTCAAAGAACTGTATGGAGATAAAGTACTAGAACTTCTTAAAGAATTTAATCCAAATGATTCACTAAAGCGTGGTGAAAATATTTCTGCAAATAGTGGTAATACACTTGATGATTTTTTAAAAATCTTTGGTACAGGAGGAACTATTGTAAGAAAAAGTGAATCTGAAGCATTTATAAGAAGTTCAGGATGTTTAGTAGCACAGGTTGCAAGAGAACTTGATGTTGAAAATATTATGTATTGCCTTCACTGCTATGGAGATCCTTATTATGCAAAAGGTATCAACCCAAATATATCATGTAAACATAATAAAACATTAATGCAAGGTGATGACTGTTGCGAATATCTTATAACTATTGAAGATAAATAAAATTGATACTCACTAATACTATTAAAACATGAAGCTTTTCAATGGTTACGCAAGCGTAACCCTAACTATAAGGAAAATAATTTATTAATCATTATGTTAAGACTCCTTTTATGCATAGAATGATTTATCATATTTGTCTAAAATTACATCTACAGATTCCTTCATATTACAAAGAACTACTTTTCTCTTTCTACAATCCACTTAACAGCCTCTAATACATTCTCTGCCACATAATCAGGCTCTATATTAGCCCAAGTATTTCTAAACTCAGTTAAACTCCCTTGTCCAACTCCTGTACGCACCAATATACCTTTTGCTCCAACAGCCTTTGCCATAACCATATCAGACATTCCAATATCTCCTATAACATAACTCTCTTGAATATTTATATTAAATTTTTCTTTTGCTTGTAATACCATTCCTGCTAGTGGTTTCTTACACTCACACCTATCAGCTTTCTCATGAGGACAACAATAAACAGCATCAAAGTGTGCTTCTTCTTTACTCAATTGCCTTTTCAAGTCCTCAACTCTATTATTAAAATCTGATATAGTCAAATATCCCTTTGATATACGGCTTTAATTTGTAACCACAATTGCTAATATCTTATGTCTATTCAACAATCTTATGGCTTCAATTGAATATGGAAAGAACTGAAAGTCCATTATATCTCCTACCCCATCTCCACCTAATGTTCCTTGTAAGTCTAAAAATACTGCTTTACTTAAATCATTCACTTGTACACCTCAAATAATAGAAATAATTTTATATATTTATTTTACTAATTATAAGGATAATAATGTGGAATCTTAGATTGAAATTCCTTTAAACTTATAATGCAGTCACTATCATTAAATTCTATAAGTGATACACCATCAAACTCTCCAATTCCCCCATCGTATTTACATTTAAAATACCACTCAACTACAGTAACATTAGTAGAATGAATAAATTGCTTTATATCCCATACCAATACAGTTCCTCGTTCATTCCAATCCGTGAACCATTTCTTTATAACATCTATTCCTCTATATTCAGGTCCATAGCACTCACTATACACTACTTTAGAATCAAAAATATCATTTAATATCTCACTGTCATTATTTATCCAACATTGAAAATAACGCGTAATAATTTCTTCTCTTTTATTCATCATTAACTCCTAAAATTTAGTTTTGTAACTCTATGCTAAATCTACTTCCATTAAATATAATCATTGAGTATTAACATTTCTGCAGGCTCGTCCTTATTATAAATAGCATAACTCTTATTGATTTATTTACATAATTTATTTCTAATTTCAGTTAGCAGCTTTGTTTGTTCCTTAGAATTTTCTAACATTTGACTTAACCATTCACACAATAAGAATACGAAGAATGAAGATATTATAATACAAAATCAAACTTGTTACCTTATTATAACATTTTTTACTTCTTTTAATACAAAGGATTTAATAGCAGAAATATTTATATTTAAATATAAAAATATATAAATATTTATAGCAAAAATGCCAACTTAGCTTTATCAGCATAAAAAATGTACATACTAAATATGTGCAAAAAAATGCCCACACTTATTAATAACTAAATTAATATGGTGTGAGCATATATTACTTAATATTTTCTATTGATAAATTTATTTTATAGTTACCATATTGTAGAATTTCATCTAACAATGCCAATATTTCTTTTTGATTAGATGCAATTACTTTTAACATATAGCACCCCTCTCCACTTATTCTATTTCCTTCAACTATTAGTGGATTGGTACGTATATATCTTTGAAATGCCGCATGATCAGTAGTTTTCATAAAAACAGTTATAAAGGCGGTTACTCCTCTACCAATCTTATCAAAATTTATTTTTAAAGTATACGCTTCTATAACTCCCAACTTTTCCATTCTATTTATTCTATTTTTAACTCCTTGACCAGTTAGATGAACTTCTTCACCAATCTCCTGCCATTGCATACGTGAGTTTATTGTAAGTAAATTTAAAATTTCTATATCTGTTTGATCAATCATATTCTATAAATTCCTTTCATCATTAAACAACTTCTACCAATATACTTTAACTAATCAATTATTAATTATTATATACTAAATATATACCAAATTACAGGAGGGATATATTTTGATAATCCAAACAATACGACATGCAACCTTAATAATACATTTAAATAATAAAAAAATACTCATTGATCCTATGCTGAGTCCTATAGGTTCTATGCCACCTATTCCAGATGTTCCAAACCAAAATCTAAATCCTTTAGTAGATTTGCCTACAAATGTTGATAGTATCATTAATTGTGACGCTATACTCATTACTCATACCCACAGAGATCATTTTGATGATGTTGCAGCAAGCTTACTTTCAAAAAGCATCCCTGTATTCTGTCAACCTGAAGATGAAGATAAAATACGATCATTAGGTTTTGTTAATGTATCTTCAATTCATAACAATACTACATGGAATAATATAACATTTAATCGTACTAACGGAAAACATGGTCATAATGAAATAGCTGAACAAATGGGGCCAGTGTCAGGTTTTATTATTTCTTCAGCAGGTGAACCATCTATATACATCGCTGGAGATACAGTTTGGTGTGATGAAGTCGAAAAATCTATAGAAAAGTATGATCCTGAACTAATTGTTTGTAATTGCGGTTCTGCTCAATTTTCCTACGGTGAACCAATAACTATGACAGCAGAAGATATACATGAATTATGCGATAAGTTTCAAAATGCAAAAATCATAGCCGTTCATATGGAGGCATGGAATCATTGCCGATTATCACGAGAAGATTTAAAACATTATATTGATGCACATGATATCAAAAACTCTATTTTTATACCTAAGGATGGAGAGCTTTTATCTTTTTAGATTGTAGTCACTACAGTAAAATAATCTAAATGTAGGTACTCTAAATATTTGAACTTCCCTGCTATGTAGTATATAATTAAGCAAATAGATCGCTCGAAATTATATCCTAATAATCAATTAAATGGTAGGAGTGAATTTATGGATAAAGATGATCAACGTAAAATTGATGAATATAAAAAAAATCCAATGACTAACTTTGCAGATTCAGCAAATCGTTCACAGATAGGTGATTTAACCCAATTAACGAAAGGAAATTTACTTACAAGGATTATTACTAGTGTTGTAATTATTGGAGTACTTGCATTAATATTCTATGTTGTAAATAATTAGAAGTTGTTAGGGATGTTAAAACTAGTCATAAATGGTTTTATGGCTAGTTTTAGATAGAATATTCTTAAGCCACGATAAAATCCTTCCCCCCATCATGTTAAAACAATAAGTTTACTAATAGTCCATTTCATCATACTCTACACTACCAATATATTTTATATACCTGTCACTTTCCTGTATTTCTTTAACATTCTTATTATAGTTAAAGTTATATAAAAGAATAATACTATTATATTTAGTTCCCAAGCAATCATTCTGCTCTTTTGTGTAATTTTTTATTATGCTATTATAATATGAATGTTCTTGTAGCATGCATGTAAATGATTCTTGAGGCTCTTCAAACATATTTATTTCTCTGAAATCCTCATCATAATATTCAATACCAAAATCTGCTTCAAACTTAGAATCAACACTATCTCCATCCTCGGTATAACCACTCTCTACATATCTTTCCAATTCTTTAAACTCACTGAAATTACCTACCCAAATTGAAACTTGGCCTTTACTTTCCATATAAATTTCTCCTACATCTTTATTTAAGAATTTCATCAATTGACTCTTCAAATTTTATATAATAACTATCATATCTACTAATAATGGATTTAAACTGAATTGCTACTTCATCTAAGTCGCCATATATCTGGCTTTCTGCCAAATAATAAGAATCATCTAATCCATATAAATCATAATATTCATCCTCATAAGATAAACTTGTATGAATTAACAACGTATCAGTACATTTAATTGCTTTTACAATATCTATTTCATTATTAATATACTTTTTATAAATAATTGATAAGATAACTTTAACTATTTCATCTGTGTTAATATTACTATAATAATTTAATTCACTAAGCTTATTTTCAACATCATCCACTTTAGACTGAGACATCAAAGATATCTCTATAATTTGATATGGTGGATTTTCTAGATGTTCAATTAATTTATCACAAAATTTTATAGTTTCTTCAATTGTAAATGCACCACAACCCAGTCCAAGATTGTATGTTGCTACAACCAACTGCAATGAATCCATATGCTATACCCCACTTTTTATTTATTAGACTTACTTTATATCTTAATTTTAAATGTTTTGCTACTAATTAGCAAATCAATAGAAGAGTTTTTTATCTATTGATTTCCTTCTATTTTCTTTTTTTGCATAACAAAAAAAGTTATGTTAATTAATGAAGAGATTGCCCTCCATTATTAACATAACTCTATTACATTTTATACCTCTATCTATTTTTTTCTTCAAGTGAATCAATAAAAATTTTAACATTTACTACATTCTTAAAAATCAACATATCTTCATTCCTATATTTTTATTTGTATTATCAATATAAACCTTCTATTATTAAAATGTAAAACATATCTTTTGTTGATATTTCAAATAAACTTTCAAGATTTACTTTTTAAATTGGGCACACATATTATTCTATACCCTAATTATGTTGACTATGCAATTTATTTATTTAGTATTTGTCGTTTTATTGTTACTGTATATGTTTTATTTTTTTTGTTTATTTTTTTGCTCATTTCAAAAATAACATTAACTATATAACCCAATAAAAACAAATCTAAAAACTTCCCTATAAAATACTGCAATATTGATACAAATCGAATTGTTCCTTTATCTGGATAATTGTAAAATCCTCCAAGAGTATATTTACTTAATTGCCATAATGTTATCCAACTTGAATCTAAGGAGTTAAATTTACTTATAATGTCTGCTCCCCAACAGCCATTATAATAATAGTAAAGTCCAAATATCCAAGTACCAAAAGTTACTATTAAACCATAACAAGACAATACAACTACCAATTTATATACATCATGCTTCACATAAATAATTGAAGACCATAATGAAGAAATAGTAATTAGTAAAAAAACTATCACCCCAAAAAATAGCACTATTGTATTATTAGTATTATTAGCTATTACTTTTACTAATCCACATCCAAATAAAAATATATAACTATACATAAAAATTATTCCAGTAATCTTTATGGTTATATTATTGTCTGATAAAGTATCCTTTATATAAAAAAATCCAGTTATTGTCGTGGTAATTAATAGTAAAATTAGCGGAAATATGTTTGTATCCCCATCAATTATAAGCACTAATAACAATGAATACATTAAAGACAATAAAAATAAATATTTAACTCTTCTCGAATCCTTTATAAAATAATTATTTAACCTTACTAATATGTTGATATAATTTCTATTTTTTTTATATACTATAAATAGAAATATAGAATATATTACCATTAAAGTTAATATCCCTACAATAATTACCAGTATATATTTCATTATTATCCCCCTCAAAAATTATTTCTAACTTAATACATTAAGTACTTCCTTAAAATATGGTTTATTTCCCCACAACTCTTTATCTCCTATAATCACAACTCTCTTTTTAGCTCTTGTAACTGCTACATTCAATATATTAGGTGATTTAGAGGCCCAATTCACAGCTCCTTCATGTTCTTTATCTACTCCTAAACAAATTATTACTATATCTGCTTCTTTTCCTTGAAAAGTATGAACTGTGCCTATTGATTTTTTTATCCATTTCTCTAAATATTGGCTATCTATAAAATCAAATTCATTTTTTAGTTCCCTGATTCTAACCTTAAGTCCATTTACTACTGTAGTAAACGGTGAAATCACATATAAATTTGGAAGTGTACTATCCACAATACACTCTTTTATCTTTTCATACGTAATTTCCCCCTGCTCTGGCACATAATGCGACTTACCTCCACTACTAATTCCTTTACAATCAATCCACATACTTTTCTGAATAGGCAACTCTTTATATTTACTTAAAGTTCCATATATCATTTTATTTTCATAGGCTATCTCATTACTTATATTAAACATAGGATTCTCACATCTTCTATGAACTCTTAAAGGACATCCTATCCATAACTCTTCACGATTTGTACCATATTTATTTATGTTATCAGCCATTCCTTGTACTGATAAAGTTTTTGACACTACATCTTCTACATTCCAAGCCTTACCTATTACTTCTATCAATGATAATGGTACTGTTGATACTGGTTCTACTTGTAATGGATCTCCAACAACAACAACTCTTTTGGACCGCCAAATAGCCCCAAGTGCAGTTTGTGGTAATGCCTGACCTGCTTCATCTATAAGTAACCATCCTATTTCTTCTCTTCCTAAATGTTTATACATTCTTGATATAGACGCAAATGGACTTGATATTACTGGAACTACTAAATATAAAGTATTCCATAACTCACTCATATACCCTAAATAATCACCTTGTATTTCAGCTCCCGAAAGATAATTCATCACTAATCCCATATTATTTTTTATTGGCTTTTCAGCATTCAATATAAATGTTTTATGTAATTGTAACGCTAATAAAAATAATTCACACCTCTTATCATTCAACTCCTCGGTTATCCATAAACAATATATTTGTTGGTTATCTTCTGACTTTTCCCAATACTTTTCCGGATATAATTCTCCTATCTTTTCCAACCACTCATCTTTTGTTTTATTAATAACATCCAACTTAATTAGATTTTTCTTTAATTCCTCATTTAATTCAGTTTCTTGTGCTTTAAATTTATCTACTATCTCTTTAATATCATTTAAATTATTATTGTTCTCTAATACTTCAACTAATAATTTCTTTTTATCTTGATTATTGGCTTCTAACTCTAAAACATAATCCTTATACTTCTTTCTATTTAAGATTCTACTAAAAAATGATGGTTTCTCATTTAAGTGACATTTAATTATCTCTTCTAATATATTAATTGATTCCTTTAATTTTATATTAATTTTCTCTACCCTTTTATAATCTTCTTCATTTGGTTTAATACAAACTTGTACCTCTTTAATTATATTGTTAATTTCACTAATATTAATATTTACTTCTTTTTCTTCCTCTAGTGCTTGTTTAAATTTATCTAATTGATTTATATAGCTTTCTACTTCATTATACTTATTTAAAAATCTTTTCTTCTCAGCTTCCCAACTTTGAACTTTATTTTTCTCGTCTTCATTTTTGTGTATTTTATAAAATCCTCCCCACCAAAAATCATTTACGAATTTTGAACAATTAGCTTTCTTTCCCAAAGTAGCTGCAATTAGTCCCCAACTTTCTATATTTAAAACCTTATTTGAAAAATCTCTAAAATAATCAGCTCCTACCTCATTATAAAAATCTTTTATAGCCCCTATCTCTGGTAACTCTTTAGATATATTTTCAACAGCATTATTATTAGAAGAAACTATTGTTATTCCATATCCTTTTAAATTTTCATTTAATTTATATGGATGAAATGGAATATCATCTCCTTTATTACTCTTAACTTTAATACAACACTGACTTTTTTGAAATGCATCTTCTGGATTTTTATATTTTGCTAACTCTCGTGCTCTATTAACTATAATATTACTAATTATATCTCTTAATAGTGTTGTTTTCCCTGTTCCTGGTGGCCCATTTACTGAAAATACTCCCCTACTATCAGCTAATTCTTTTAGAACTGTATTTACTGCTACTTGTTGCATTAAACTTAACCCATTCTTTGAAGGCCATTTACCCATTGGGATATTCTTAGGCTGTAAAATAAATTCTATATGTTTAATATCATTTTCTATATCTATTTTTTTAGAATCATTATGCTGCAACACAAAATCTTTAAATGCTTTACCATAATTATTTGCCTTCACTTCATTTATTAATTTTTCTATATCTTTTAAATAGAAACTATTTAAATATGTATCTGTTTCTTCATTATCACTATTATTTTTTATTGCAATTTCTTCTACTTTAAACTTTCTTCCTACTGGCAGCCAACTTTCGTGAAACCATTTAAAGTGTTTTAATATTTTAACAAAAAATTTATTTAGTGTTTCATAATTAACACTCTTCAATTCATTAATTGCAACACTTTCAATCCCCTCTACAAAATTTCTAAATTCATTAGAACTATTTGTTGTATTTATGTATCCAGAAATAAGTTCATTTATAGCATAATGTAATGTTGGTATTTTTATAGATTCCTCAATATACTCTCCATTTTCATTCACCTTAAAAATACATAAACATGAAAATCCCAAAACTTTTTCCGGTAACCCTTCTTTATCTCCATACTTATTAATTATAAAGTCTATTAAATCTGAATTCTTATATATCCCTAAATAGACTTCATAATTTTTATCTTTTCTATTATTTAACCAAGGTAATTCTTCGCAATATGAATTTTTGTCAAATTCAACTTTAAACTCTGAAAACTTCTCAACTGTATACCAGTAATATAATTTGTTTGTAATTTCTTGCATCATTATCTCCTAAATTAAAATTTTGTAACTTTACTTTACACATGATTTTATTTAATAATGTAACTATCTCCTTTAGTCACACTTATATCCAAAATTTGATTTCACATGTAATTTTATTTTAATTCATATTAATTCTATTAGCAATTATTAGTTATTCAGTTATCACTTACTATTTAAATATTAAGGAACATTATAAAAATCAAATACTCTTATTGCATCTATCTCATTATCTTCAATTCCAACTACACTTAGTTGTTCCATACAAATAAATCTTCCCAGTTGCCACGTACCCTTTTTATTCCTATTTTCACCTCAGAAAAAATTCCTCACTCAAAAATCATGCTTTTTTACTAAACTGGATATTTATTTTAAGCATACATATTTGTTAAAAAACAATAATATTGTCTTACTCTTGAATAGTTTTCTTACATTTTAAGGCTATATTAAAGTTAATGAGCAAAGAACAATTGCTTTTTTCTTCTAAAATTTCTCTTAGACGTTGATTTATCTATATTTCTCTACATAGCAAAAAATTGTGTAAATAATAAAGAGGTTGCCCCTCATTACTCACACAACTCTATCACTTGTAACATAACTTTATTGTTGTTGTAAACCAACTTCTACTTATGTATTATTTCCCATTTTATTTTTCTACTTATTTTCAATTATATAAATATCCTCATTTTTTATTCTAATAGTTACGTGCTAATCATAATTCCATACTCCAAACATCTATATAATTATTTATTTCACTATATATTAATTATAAAATAGTTTGGAGTAGGAAAACAGACCTTATAAAATATGTTTCTTGTCGAATGACAGTTTGTCTTTTGTGTATTATCATTTAATTATCTTAAGAATGCTATTGTTATTATTGGTGGAAGTGAACCACCTCCAATTGCTACTAAAGTTGTAGTAACTGGAATAGCTAACGCAAAAACTAAACCTAAAGTTATCACTATCTTCTTTGTTCTTTTCATCTGAATCACCCCCTTTCAAGGTTTTATATATCGTCACATAATGTTATTAATTTTTCTTTTTCTTTAAAGTTCATATCACTATTCTTGCATATAAATACATATACACTTGAATCTATATTTATGTCTCTATTTAAAATTATTTTATATATTAGATTACAATTAGACTTAAAATATTCTATATTTTCTGATATACATTCACTGTCTAACCTCTTACCAATTTTAAATATTTTAGATAATATATCTATATCTGAGATATTGAATGTTGCACAAGATTCAATTATACATTTTAAAAATTGTTCTCTAGTATATAGTGAATAATGTCTATCTGCATCTATTAAATTAAAATACTTCTTAAATAGATCTATATCACCTTTTAGCGAAGCAACATAACAAATATTGAATTTATTGGTTAAAGATGTATCATCATTTATTGTGTAACTTAACATCTTATAACAATACTCTAGAGCCTTATCTAGTCTATTCAAATTTGAATTTATTAAAAATAGGATATTATCTACATACTCTCTATATCTAGTTGTATATTTTACATCATTGATCAATTTTTCTGCTGTTATATAATCTCCAATATGGCAGCACGCTATTGATATATTTACATATATGTCATCTCTCATTTCTGTATCACTACAACAAGAAACGTTATCTTTTATAATATCAAATATTGTAACCGCATTTTTATAATCTTGCTTATAACAAGAAATTGTAATTAACTGTGTATAAGCATAAATTATACAATTATCATCATTGCTGCTTTGTATTATTTTATATGCTAGTCTCGAAATACTATTTAAGTTCTTTTCGTAGTCTCTCTTTAGTATTTCTATTGCTCTTTTAACATTGCTAAATTCATATTGGTCCTGAGTTAGCTCTAAAAATCTATCTATTTTATAATCCCTAGACATTTGTTTAAAACATTCCTCGAAATCTATATCTAACCCTTTCTTAAATACAAGACTGTTTACTTCAAAGTCTAGTATCCCATCAAGGTGTTTTTCCTTTATAACCTCGTTTAGCTTTTTCTCTAAAGCTATTGCTATTTTAGAAGACATTTGCACTACCCCATTTTCTATTCCGCTTATGTCTCTTAGTCCTTCGTCTCTTATATCCTTTTGTTTTAATCCTAGTGTTGTCCTAATATATCTTAAAGTCTCACCACCATTCATTTTAGTCTCCCCTTTTTTATTTAAACTAGATTGTTTTACCTCATCCGTTAAAGTTCTATTCTATAAAAAATGCTATAATCCTTCATTTTTGAAATAAATAAATATTTTTACAATTTATCCATTATAAAACCAAGCGAAATTTGTTGGGTAACATTAGTTGAAAAAAAATATTACTGAAAATTAAAATTTCCAGTAATATTAAATACTAATTACACAAAACTATCTATTCTCTCAATACTAATTAGGCAAACTATCTATTTTCTCATTTATTTCTTTAAATGTACCTTGTTCTATATGTAATTCAATATCAATATCTGCTTTTTCGCAACCTACTATTTTTATGCGATTATTACCTTTTTTTATTGGTACAGTAAATGATGTTGTTTCATTCATAGTGGCTTTATTTGTATTTTCTACAAGAGTAACAACTGTATTGTCAGGTGATATTAAAACGATTTTTGCCTTTCCACTTTTTACTGATAAGATATATGGAACTTTTAAATCAATATCCGAATCACTTTCATATGTCCAAATAGTTCCACTTCCACTTAATTTAAACCTTGCTTTATATATTCCAGGTTCTATTGTTTCCTTACTATGAGATAATCCAAAAGTATCATATGCACTTGCAATTTTACTATTATCATCATAAATCTTATTCATAGCCTTATTGCTACATCCACTCAACAAACTAATTATCATAATTGTCATAGTTATAAATATTATTCTTTTTTTAGATGTCATCTTTATTCTCCCTTCACTTAGCTTAGATAATTTTTATAATTTGATTATATACTAATTATAACATTGATTTCATTATATTGGTAGAAAACAAAAATTAGTTTATAATATAAAAAGACACTGTTTTTATTAATTACTTCTCACCCAATAGACCTATTAATTTAATTCTCTCATTACTTTCAAGAAATTGTTATTACATTTTATATAACATCCATTTGCATGTACTCAACTCATATTTTAATTCATAAATCCTATCAATGTTGCTTATTACACTTTGACACCTAAAAACCATCATTAAATTTCCTGCTAATTTTTCCTTTTCTTTAAAAAGAACTCTATCAACCTTTATAACGTTTACTACTTCATCTGCACCTCTTATTTTAAATCTTAGAGGTGTTGGAGTACCATCTTCTGTAAACCATGCAATCATTTCAATATCTTTAGCGATTACCTTCATCAAACCCCAACTCCCTATAGCAAACTCGACATTACTGGGTAATCTTCTTCTCCTATTCCACCAGAAATGCTTTTTATACCTGAATGTAAGAAGGAAGACCTAACTAATGCCCCTGATCCATATTTTGAACGTATCTTATCTAATGTTTTATCTAAAGCCCTTTCTTTCTCACTATTTCCATTATCAAAAAGTGAGCATTGGTAAAATTCATTTGTACATAGCTGAGTAACCTGAATTCCTATATGCCTAACAGGCTCTCCATTCCATTTTTCATCAAATAGTCTATATGAAACCTCTGCTATCTTTTTGGTACAGTCTGTTGGACAATATAGTTTTTTCTGGTGAGAATAACTAATAAAATTGCTACTTCTTATATTTATAGAAATAACACTACAACAATTTTGAGAATTTCTTAATCTTGCACCCACCATCTCTGCAAGAGATAATAATACTAAATGTGCAGTTTCTCTATCTTCAACATCAAAAGGAATAGTGGTAGAATTACCTATACCTTTCATTTCAATATGGCTACTTTTTCTTACTTCAGAATTATCTATTCCATTAGCATAATTCCAAATTAATGCTCCATGGCTTTTAAGAACAGATTTCAATACTTCCAAATCATAATTTGCTAATTCTCCAATAGTAAATATGTTCAGCTTATTTAATTTAGGTAAAGTTGCTCCTCCTACCATAAATAAATCTTCCACAGGCAGCGGCCACATTTTATCTTTTATCTCCCAAGGAAACAGTGTATGTATATTATCTGGCTTCTCAAAGTCTGAAGCTACTTTTGCAAGAAGCTTATTTGATGACATTCCTATATTTACAGTAAAACCTAATTCTTTTTTAATCCTTTCTTTTATTTCTTCTGCAAGCTTCATATAGTCTGGATATAAATGTTGCATATTGCTAAAATCCAAGAAACTTTCATCTACAGAAAAACGCTGTATTTGCGGAGTATACTGCTGTAAAATTTCATTTAAAGCATTACTACACTGCATATATAAATCGTATCTTGGTGGTGCAATTACTAATTCTGGACACTTTTGACGTGCTAAAAATAAAGATTCACCAGTTGCAATTTTATATTTTTTAGCAGGAATAGATTTTGCTAAAACTATACCCTGCCTACTTTCTTCATCTCCACCTACCACAGATGGAATTTCCCTTAAATCAACTTTTTCCCCATGCTGCACCCGATAGGTAGCCTCCCAGGATAAGTAAGCTGAGTTAACATCAACATGAAATATCAATTTATCAAAATTATTCATAGAATACATCCCTTTACTATCAATATATAAAACATTATATGCGAACATAGGTTCTGTGTAAAGCATTTTTGTGTTTATTATTTCAACATAACATTTACTCATTCTCCATATTGCCGATTTAATCTCAAAACATATACCAAAGATATGATAAATGGCTATTCCATAAGAAGATGTGCCATTTATACAAAATTAAAGCTCTTTAGAACGAGAGGAGCAATTTATGTATAAATTGTGTAAAATATTGTAATTATATGCTTATATACTATATAATTAAATAAAGTAGACAATTGTAATCTAAGGTGAGATACAGGAGGTGAAAATATGGATTTTGCAAAAATTACAAATGAATATTATTCAAAGTGGCTTGGTATCACGCCTGAATTGATGTATAAAAATGGGGTAATATTTATAGAATCTCCAGAAAGAGATAAACAACAACTTGGATATTCATGTGTTTTTGATGTTTATACTTATGTAGCAAGTAATTTAATTATTATTTCTTATAGCAAAAGAGTATCAGTTCAAATTGAAGAAGTGAGGAAAAAAATTGTTGCTGGGATGGCAACTAAAGAAGTTACTAGTATAATGAAGAACATCTTTAACAAAGAGGTTAAGAGTAGTATTAAATTTTGTTATGAAAATTCTCTTAATAAAATTCACTCTACAATGGCTGTCAAATTAATAGAGAGTGACTATCCAAAATACCTACAGTTTTTTATGACTGAAAATCCAAATGCAAATGTAGATGGTTGGTTGGAAGAATATTTTAATGATATTTGTAAGAGTGGCCTTGCTTTTGGGATTTTTGAAGATGGCAAACTTGTTAGTGTTACAGACGCACCAGCTGTACCATATACGGAAGATAAAATTCAGGAAATTGGTATTAATACTTTGTCAGAATATCGCAGAAAAGGTTATGCTAAATTAGTTACTTTAGGATGCATTAAATCCATAATAGAAAATGGTAAATGCCCTTTATGGTCTTGTAATACAAATAATATATCTTCTGAAAAATTAGCATATAGTGTTGGATTTAGAAAACTTGCTGATGTTCTCACTATAAGCATTTAACAAGCTAATAATGTCGTGTTACACTTGAATGGTTTTCTTGCATTTCATTTGGATATTAGGGGTAAAGAGCAAGAAAAAAGGGCTTTTTCTTCTTCTTTTTTCTTCTCTTTAACTCAAAAAAAGTTGTGCAATAATGAAGAGGTTATTTTTCATTATTTACACAACTTTTAACACGACTTTATTATCTGTAACACAACTTTATTCTTGTTGGATAATATTAAATTTCTTATTTTGTAGTTTCTTCTATAGTAACTGTAACTCCAACCATTGGGTTATTACCAATTCTGATAAGACTCATCATTTCAACGTTTAAAGCTATTAAACAGTATATAACTAAGTATTTTAGCCATTTCTGAACATAAGAGTAATGTTCTTTTCTATAATTTGTTCTCTCACTATATTATAATTAGACATTAATACTATTTTTTTTATTTGTCAACAATAAATTTTAGTTATTTTTTCGAATTCTTAAACACATTATTTACAAGTATTCCTAATAGTGGTACAAAAAATATTAATCTATAATTTTCAAAACTCTTATCAGAAATTTTAGGAATATTAATAACTTTATTAGTGTGTATTGTCTGAAAATTCAAAAATGTAATTAATTCTGTCCAGTAATTTAATATTAAAATTCCTACAATTATATAAACCAAAAGAAATATAGTTCGTATTTTAGATATATTTTTGTAAATAGGTTTTATTCGTATTCCTTTAAATGGATTTACATATTTATTTATAAAATCTATAAATTTAATAAGTTTAGGTTCTACTTTATTTTTTAAAAATGATTTTACAAAACTAATATTAAATAACTTTTTAATTACATTATTTATTGAAGATATTATTGCCACTATTGTACCTACAAGAAAACTATCATAAGAAATAGACTTTATGCCAAAATAGATTACTGCTAGCATAGAAATTATTATCGTAATACTCCCTGTTACTAGAATAAATATAACCATTAATAAATACATATGAACTATAAATAATTGTATAACTTTTGATTCTGTATCTATTGCAAAGATATTATCCACCCACTTTCCTATTGGAAAATAGTCATTCAGCATCATAAAAAATATAAATGAAAAAACTAATGCTGCAATTAAATCCAAATATGAATTAAATTCTTTATTAAATCCTATTCTCAACGCAAATCTTAAGGTAATAATTACTGAAATAAAAAATAATACATATCCTAAAAAATCCATATATTCTTCCACTCTCTCTTAATTCATTTCTTTATTCATATTATCAATGCATTCAAAAATTATATCTAAGGTTATAATTAGGTTTATACAGTTTACCTTAGTTCCATAATTAACATCTGCTCCATGTAATATAGCATGTCTGCTAAATTTAGGTATTTTATCTCCAAAAGAAAATTGTTCTAATATGTTGCCAATAAAATATGCTTTTGTTATTTGATTATTTGAACTCAGATTATCACTACCTGTTTCCAAGATTTTTTCAATATGTTCCTTATATTTCCCCATTCTAGATTTACCATTAATCATAAAACTCTCTGCGACTACACCCTCTAATTGTGATAACAACAATGGTATAACCAATGAGTACTTCTCTATATTATATACATATATTGCATCTTGAAATAGCTGTAGTCTTTTTTTGAGAAAAACATATTTTTCCCATTTATCAAATATTTCATTTATAAAATCATCATTATAGTTCTCTACTATAAATGAATCTATAATTTTATATACTTCCTCATCTTTTTTATTTTCTACTATATATTTTATTTCAGGCATATTCAGCTCTACTGGTGGATACCCTAAATCTATTAATAATTTATAATACTCAGGTATGTACTTCCCAATTTCACCAAGTATCAATCTAATATTTTCAGGGATTTTAACTAATTGTTCAGATAAATGACTAATTTTCAAACACATTTCCTTAAAAATCAATTGAATTTTTTCATCTAAATCAAATTCTGCTATAATAGGTGCGAAATTATCATTAATATAATCCATTTGTTCAATAGTCTTCTTAATATTTTTCATTGATTTATTAATAGCTTGATTGCATTTTATTTTTGTCTCTTTTAATAATAAATCAGAATAACTTTCAATTTCATTATAGAATTGTTCATATGATTTAATTGTTTTTTTACTAATACCATTCAAACTAATAAATTTATTTAGTATAAAATATATTTGTCCTCTAGTTAAATTATCGATAAACACTTCTATTGAAGGATTTCCAATAGTTATACATTTAATTCCTAATTCCTTCTTTGTTAATTTACTCTTATTTTCACTAAAAAACTTAAGATATCTAAATGTGATTGTAGGATTAATATCGTATATTTCTTCATTAAATCTAAATTTAATAGTTGGAATTTTAAATTTATTTAAATCCAATACATATTTTCTCATTATCATCAACTCCAGCATAAAAAGTTGAACATCTGTTCTTATTACATTGTAACAAAAATATACTTTTCTTACAATTATATTTTTAAATTTTACTAAGTTCTATATATAAAAAACAAAAAAGGGTAATAAAGATTACTCTCTATTACCCCATATGTATTTACTTGCTTTCAATTTTTGTCTTGATAATCAATAAGTCATTTTTAACTTCTATCATATCATTCTTAATAGTGTTAGTTTCTTGTTGAACGTTCTTAAATTCACATACTGCCACGTTAAAAGAATTAATTGCTAACTCAAAAAGTTTCTTATCTTCTTTATTTTCTTTTCTTAATAAATTTATTTGTTCTTTTGTATCTTCTCTCAACATTTTATCCTTTTTGTTTACATACCTTACAATTAAATATATTAATATTAATGTTATTGCAATTGGGAATCCTAGTTGTCCCACTAGCGACCCCCAACCTACTAAACCTAATTCCATAATATTTTACCTATTTACTTTCTTCTGTATTAACTGTACTCTTAGGCAAGTCTAATCCTGTTGTTTGAGGATTATTCATAACTCCAAGTACCACCAATATTGCACATATGATCTGTGCAGTTTCACTCAGCCAAGGCATGTCTACCTTAATACCAAATTGAAGCAATAAACTTCCTACTAATCCTACTAAACCTACAACAGTTCCTACATTTTGAAATCTCTTTAAATATTCTACCATTTTTATCTACCATCCTTTTTAATATATTTTTATTTATTATTTTTAATATTTTATAATCCTGCTCTGTATTTAACAAAGCCTACTTTTTTACCTTCTTTTGTGTTGTATAAAACAACTATCTTACCATTTACGTCTGCAATAGCATTACATAATTCATAACTATCTAAACTACCTATTTTGTCAACACAAGCTTCAGTTTGATAAACTGGTTCTGGTGTACTCCCGTTTTTGTATATCTTATCCATTTCTTTAAAACCCCCATTATTGCTATCATTTTGATTGACAGCCACTTTATTATTTGAAACTGTATTTTCTATACTTTTATTTATAATACCTTCTGCAATTGCTTTACCTAAAGCTTTTGCATTATACCTATTGGCATCTTCTTGACTATCTACAAAGCAACATTCAATAAGAATTGCAGGTGCTTTAGTATACTGAATCACATAGAAATTAGCTGTTTTAACACCTCTATTTTTATATCCAAGGTCGACAACTTTGTCTAAGACTTGCTTTGCATATTGTTCTGCTTTACCACCTAGTCCTACGCAATAAACTTCGGTTCCTACTCCACCACCAGAATTTAAGTGTATTTCTGCAAACATATCTACGTTGGCATTATTAGCTTCATCCACTCTATATTGCAAGCTTTGAATTACACTACTAGCATCATCTATTCTACATAAAACAACTGTGTGTCCTGCTTCTACTAAATACTGCTTTGCATAGTTTGCTATATCTCTTGTACAATTTTCCTCAATTAAATAACCTCTTGCGCCTGTGTCAGCACCTCTTAAGGTATGACCACATGATATTGCTATTTTCATAATTACATTACTCCCTTTCCTTATTTTTTTTCACATTATAAAAGGCTTAGATGAAATATTCTAAGCCTTTTAATATAACCATTTTAAATTATTTTTCTATTGTATATCATTTAATATCCCATTAAATTTTATAAGATATTTATTTTTTCTTTCTTCTAATTCCTCGTATTCTGAAATATCTCCTCTATCATTAATAATTATTTCCTCTGAGTTTTCCCATTCTTCTAAAAGTTCTAAAAAAATATCTGTTAATTCTTTTTTTAACATTTTACTCCTCCATAAAAGTGGTATAATATTCCTAGAAAGAGGTGTTGAAAATGGATTGTATAACTGACGCAAAAATATGTATTCAAGTTTCTGATTCCATGTTAAAAAATATTGAAAAAATTTATAACGAATCGTTATTAAATGATTCTATGCCATCTACGCTTAAAGTTACTATAAAAAATTTTTTAGAAAATATACGTTCCTCATTAGAATATATCACTAATTATGTTTTTTATACTTACTGCGCTAAAAATTATACTGGAGCAGAATTAAAACGTAAAAAAGTTTACTTTCCAATAAGAAAAGACAAAAACTACTTTAATAAATGTATAAATAAAGATTTTCGTGGATTGCGTGAATCAAATCCAGAAATTTATAAAATTTTAGAAAAGTGCCAAGCATTTAATGGTAATATGTGGACTTCGTACTTAGCAGACTTATGCAATAAGAATAAACATATAAACCTTACTAAACATAGACGAACTGAATCTGGACATATAGAATACATGAGTGACATCCATGGAAATATATTTCAAAATTGTACATTTATAAATTGCAAACATGGTATTGTTTACAATAATACTCCTATTTATGATTCAAATAATCCATATATAAAATCCTTTGAAGGATATATCAATATTGAATATTTATTTGAAGAAATTAATCAACCAATACTTCTTGTTATCAATGATATATATAATGGAGCAGTTTCAGTAATAGATGAATTTGAAAAGATTCTTTAATTACTAATCTTTATGTTCTTTGCAAATATTCCAAAAATTTTTATTAATACATTATATTTACCTATTACACATTAATATTTGTTCCCTTTAAAATATATCCATTCACTAAATACAGCTTTTCCTATAACATTGGAACTATCTTTTAAGAACGTTTTATTTCCCACACTTATATCATCCCCAAAAGTAAATGTTAAGTTTTCAAGCCCTAACATTTGTGTTTTAAACATTGTTCCTTCAGTTAATACTCTACCTATAGAATTAGGCACAATATTTTCTAAAGCTATTCCTAAGAATTTGTCTTTAGAGTCTGTACTAAGCATAGGTCTAATACTATTTATATCGTTGTTATAACATACTGGTGTAAATCTTTGTATTCCATCTGTTGAACTATTTTTAAGTTTTATTTCTTTATCTATAATGGTAGGATAATCCTCATTAGCAACAGAATCATAAACACTAGCTAAAGCAACTGCTCTAATATTTGAATTCATTTCTGAAATTATAGTAGCATTATCTAAAGACGTATAATCTTTATTAAATGTTATAGTGTGGTTAATTCCGTTTATTGTTATAATTAGCGTTTTAGTTGTAGTAGAACAGTTTCCAAGTCTTTTTCCAATTGTGTTTTTAGCTAGAGTATCTTGAGTTAAACCTATTTTAGTTCCAGATATATCCCAACTTCCATATGCGTAAGGTAAAATGCCACCACCACCATTTTTATTAATCACATCGCCAAATAAGCTACTTATAGCTGTTCCATCTATTTGTATAATATCTGTATCCTTTACACCTTGTATCTTTAAACATCTTGTCCATGAATCCATATGAATTGGAGTTGAATTGCAATTATTAAAAATCACTCTATAATCTAAATGTGCATATAAATTGCTTTCATCTGTATTCAAATAAGCCCCTTTACTAAAGCCTATATATCCCCCGCTAAAGTTACAACTGTTGAATATATTCTTATTGTTAGTTCCACTTCCAGAACTTGTACTGCTTAATACAATTTTTGATACGTCTCCCCTTGTTGAAAAAACACAATTGTTAAATTCATTTACATTATCACGATTAAAATTCATATTTGCGTGTGAAGCCCATGCTTGAATTTCATAGCCTGTAAAAATACACTCATTGAATTGTTCATATAATCCACTTGCTGAACCATATCCATACGCCATTGTGCTTGCCCATACTGTTGAAGCTAACAATCCACTTGATGGGTTTGCATTTCTCCAATCTCTAACACCTTGATTCCCATAATGTATTACTTCACAGTTAGTAAGTATATGTTCACAATCTGAATTAGCACCTGACTCTTCTGAATGAATGGCATATCTCATATTTTTTGCGGTAATCTTTAAATTAAATAATTTACAAGTTTTCTTTAACCATATTGTACTTGTATAACTTATTGCAGAGTCTAAAGCGTTATTGGGTAATTCACCACGCAATTCACATAGTTCTCTATTCTCACCTCTTATTATTGTATAAGGTGATACTGTCCATTCTGTTTCTGTGTATACTCCATTTTTAACAAAGATTTCATACCATTTATTAGGACTACTATCAGTAATTGAATCACACGCTAATTTAGGGCTTAAAAAGTCACCAGTTCCATCTTTTGCAACTACTAATCTTACTATTTCAGAATTATTAATATTCTCCATCTTATTATATATATTATCAATTTCTTTTTGAGCTGTTGAAATTGAATCAATAATATTTTGAATATAAGTAATTTCTTTTAATTCAAACCAAACATCTTCATTCGTTTTTGGACTTCCAGTAACAAGAATATAAGGTGCTATTTTTGCAATATTTGAAGGGGTATTATATTCCACAATTGCACAAGTACAATTATCATTTATATTAATAAATTTAGAATTAATCCCAACACCTTGTGTTATCGTACCACTATCATCATATGCGTTTAAAATTAATTCAAGAGTTTTATTTGTAAACAAATTAGCAGAATGATTAATTAAAATGTAAAAAGTATTGTAATTACTTCGTAAATTAAAATCACCGTTATTATTAGATAGAGATAGAATTTGATAATATGTCGCATTGCCAGTTAAACCAGTTGGGATTGTTAATTTATTGCCTGAAATTATTGCACCGTTTTTAGGAGATATTACTCTACTATCTATATCTAATTTATGATGAATACTATTTTCTAAAATAGTATTATCAATATAACTAGTTATTTGTGAATTATTCTTAACAACAAGTCGATTAATTGTTTTTAAATTACTGGTATTAATCCTATCAGAACCTTCTATATATATACCAACATTATATAAATTAAACCATATATCTTCTGTAACTATTTTATTATCAGCAATTTGGAATATTGATGTAATTTTTGTTGCTTTTTTAGGTAAAGTAAATTTAAGTACAAATACTTTTATATTATTTCCTAAATCTTCAGTTTCTAAAATTGTCGCCACATTTGAACCAGTTGTTGAATCTGAATAAGAAATGTTACCATATATAGAATAAGTCTTTCCTTGTGCTACAAAGTTGCTAGAAAATTGAACTTCCAAATAGCAAATTATAATTTCTCCTATTGATGCATCTAATTGACTAACATTTAGTTCATAAGACCTATAAGCTGTATTTCCACTATATCCTGATGGTATTTTCCCTCCATTATTATAAATAACTCCTCCATTTTGTCCAAATGATCCACCAACAGTTAATTTATTTATATAGTCTGTATCCATTAACAATGTATTATCTATTTTGTTTTTTAATATTGTTTCTAGTTTTGGATTACTGATTGTATTATCTCCTGGGGTAGCGTTTATTGGTGTAGTCCCAGCCATTGCTTGTTTAACCTCATCAGCTAAATCAGCTAGTAATATTTTATCTGTATTATTTCTTTTTATTGCAAATTCTGCGTCAACATATGCTTGCTCTGATTTATTACTATTTAATTCATTTATAGCACCTGTTACTGTTTTACTTGTAGTTGTTCTGTTAGAATCTGTATCATTAGTTTTTGTTGTAACTATCGAATTGGTAAAATCTAAATCACTTTGGTTCGCTTTTTTAGACAATTGTGTAGTATTATTTTGTACTCTATTATCTAAATCAACTATATCTCCATGTGCTTGAACCCAATCATCTAATTGTTGTTTTGTATTTGTAGCTGTAGTATTGGCATTATAAATTTCATCTACTATAGTAGCCACATTTTTAGAAACCGCCTGTCCTTGAATAACACTTGGTAGTACATTTATACCAATATCAAATGTAGTAGTTTGCTTACATGCTTTTACTATAACTAATTCACAACGCGCAACACCTACAGCTCTAGTTGCATCTACTGGACACACTATAGTTACTGCACTACTATTAACAGTTATGTTGCTACCTGCAACATTTACTATGGTGTTGTCCGCCTTCACGAAATTAAAAGAAAAAGTAGCATTAGTTAAATCACTTGCTACTCCATTCTCTAAAATATTAAGTTGTATTGTTATATCATCGTTTTGCTTACATTCTAAGCTATAATATAGTTTATTGTATAAGTCTGCATTTATATTAAATGTTCTCAATTATTTAATCAACTCCATTCTTATATTTTCATATCTTTTTTGCTTTAATACTATATTCCAACTAAATTTTAGATTAGGCTCACCAAATACCTTGAAATTTGTATTATTTGTTTCTTGTACCCAAATATCGCCCTTACCATGTTTAGTTAAAAATACTTCATACCCTTCACTTGGTGTAACTGTTTCCAAAAATAAAGTATCTATATTAATAGTACATTCGCCACTGTTGTCTAATATAGCATGTCCATAATCTGCGAATAATGCATTTGGCGTTTCATAAGCATTTAGTCCTACTTTTCCTATACTAGTTTCAACAACTCTTGATTTCGTTCCAGAACAAGCTATATTTCCGACTACCCACAACCCACCATTTATTCCGACCTGTGAATCGCTGGAATAAATATAGCAAGTGTCGTTATCTCCTATGTAGAGTTTTGAATCGCTGTGCAACATAGTATTTTTCCGAATATTTATACTTCTTTTATCTTCAGATTTAACTTGTGCTTCGTCAAAATCGATGTATGGGTAAACAAGTCCATCATCCGCCAAATATCCTATTCTTAAAAAAGCGTTTTTATCATGTGATATAACTATACCTTGTTTGGTAGGCTCATTTACTATATTTTCTGTTCCTATACTACCAGAATACTTACCTGCATCATCGTAACGATAAAAAATTATATTATTCCCCTCTATAGATAAAGAATTTTGACCATTTCTTTTACAAGTTAAACCACCAGTACCGCCTAAATCCATTATGAATGAACCATCGGCATTTTGTATTTTTATTGCAGATAGTATCCCAGCTTTTATTAAATTCGCACTTAATACTCCCGTATCTATAAAATCAGCCACTATATGTCCATCAGATGTAATTGCTGTCTCAAAATTACCATTATATCCAGTACTAGAATGTGCTAATCCATTCTTATTAAATCTCCATACATTTTGCATAGTATTTATATCTTTACTATCACCAATTACTATTTCATCTTGCTTACATACAACATAACTGTTCTTTAATCCAGACTTAATTAGAGTTGTTGCATATTCCTTAGCTATTGCCAAGTTATCTGTATTTTTAACAACTAGATTTGCTAAATTATTTGCTATTTGGCTAATAGTTACTGATTGTGGTTCTATGTAATTACTTAGTGTTAACTCTGTATCTTCCTGAGTTAATATGTTATATTTTTTTTCAACTACTCTTACCTTTATATCTGCATCTAATTTAGGAACATAAACCCTTATTGTATCTCCTATTAATGCTCTTTCAGCCTGAACATAATTCTTATATTCTTCTGTTTTAATTAAATCAACATGTTTTACTGTAAATGTGGCTTTTATTTTATCAACATTATTTTTACTAAATTCAAGTGTAACTCTTCTATCCAATTCATCCTGAGCCTGTTGTAATGTATCAAAAATCATACCTTCTTCATTCTCATTCATATTTTCACTTCTCAGCTTAACATCTTGGTATTCAAAAACATGCCTATATACCTTGTTATAATTATTGATAAGTGGACTTTCTACCCAATTTCCATATATTCCATTGTAGCCTTTTCCTTGAGCCTTAGTTATTAGAGTGTCTAAATTAGATTCTCTTTCTAAGCTTATTAGATTCTTTTTATATCTAATATTTACTCCATTATCTTCTCCTATTTGCTGATTTAAATATAAATTAAAGCCACGTCTTTTAACTTCTCCACCCCAGCGATTAATAAAACATTGATCGCAAGTATGTATTGCATCATATAAACTCATCTTTTGATAATACGCAGTAGCTTTATTCCCTATATCACTATGTATTTGTATCCTTTTTATTCTGTTATCTGCTATAGAATTATCTAATAAATAACTCAATGTGGCTTGACCATCTGTCTCAGTTGGTCTTACATCTTCTAGCCATAAACTTCTTTCTTCTTCTATAGTTATTTGTCTTGCAGTAATATTTATCTCATTTAAATTAGGATTACACTTTGTTATAACAAATAATTCATCACCATAATCCATTTTTACTTTTAGTATGTTTTCTTCATTAAGATATTTATATATCCCTTCATTATCTTGTAAAAATACACATTCTAATATGTAACTACCTGTAGATATATTTTCAATCGTTCCTGCCTTTGTGCATATATTATCTAATATAGCTAATCCATTGGTATTTAAAATTTCTTCAACTGTTGCAAATTTCTCATAGACAGCTATTTTTATTTCTTTTGCCATACAATTCCCCTTTCTTTCCAAAATAATAGGTAATAGAAATATCTATCACCTATACACATTCTTATATTTAACTTTTATACTGCTTACAGACCCTTCTGAACTAATTAAGTTTTGTCCAACCTCAAAAATAGGAAAATCTCCATACATATTGTTTAACTTGTTTATTCCATTTCCATCAATACAAGTCATTAATTTAGAGTTAATTATCAGCACTCCATTAACATTTTTAAATTGTATCGTATCACTATTTATTGTTTAAAGATTGTTCAATCTCTTCTAGATTAGTTTTAAATGGTTCACATCTAAATTTAATTATAATCGTGCCATTGTCATTATTTTCTTTCTTTGCATCTGTAATTTCTACTGTTTTAACAATATAACATCTATCTTGCCTTGCATAAACCAATCTATTATCTTTTATGTTAGTCATCCAATGTTCTATTTCATCTACTATTTTATAAAAATCTTTATCAATGATATTTAATTTGAAACTCAACTCTCTATCCTTATAAGTACCTTTTTTCTTTATGTATGCACCACTTCTTCCATCAACTTCAACGTATTCTATGTCTTCATTAATTTTGGTATCAGAAGGTTGTTCATATACATAAACTTTTCCAAAGCTATCTAACCATTTATTATTAAAATAAAAATTGTAATCTTGCATAATTACACCTACCTTCCAAAACTCCATTTAGCTAATTCATTTTGATGAGGAGCAACTACTTCTCTAACAAATTCTCTTCCATCAACGTTCATTGCAAGGTTTATAACGAGTAAATCTTTAATCATATTACGCAACTCACTAATTGGTAAAACAGCCTCAGCTTGATTACCTTTCCCATGATCTGCATCACCGACACCTATTCCACCAAGAACAGTAGGCTTAGTAAAGATACCACCTGAACTATACCAATCAACGCCTAAATATGGAGTAGAAGGTGGAGTTAAAGAAAACTCTCCCTTTATAGAAAAATGAGGTAGCTTTATTTTAGGTAAATGCCAATCAAAATTAAAAAATCCTTTTACTTTATCAATTACTCCTCTTATAAAATCTTTTACACCATTGAATGTTTTATTTATTGAATTTCTAAAATTGTCATTATGTTTATATAGTAGTGCAAATGCTCCTGCAAATGGATTAACTAAGAATAACAATATTTCTTTCCAATCATTCTTAAAGAAATTGAATATCCCTTTAAATACATTAACTACTCCACTTGCAAATCCCTTTACAAAATTTCTAAAACCCTCACACTTAATCCACAATAATGCTATTGCTGCTACAACACCACCAACTATAATAATTACAGGTGCAAAAGGAACTGTAAATGCTAATCCCAACCCTGCTAGAAGTCCATTTAATGTGCCTATTATACTTACTAAAAATCCCATACTAGCAACTACTCCAGCAATTATTAATATTGCATTTTTAGCTTGTGGAGATAACTTATTCCACCAATCAAATATTTTTTGTAGTCCATTAGTGAAACTTTCTACAACTGGCAATAACATTGTTCCTATTTGTTCTTTTAGTCCACCCCACTCATTTTCTAACTTTTTAGCCTTTCCTTCTGGAGTTTGTGCTATCTTTTCATTCAAATTACCATAGTTTTGCTTTAAAACTTCAGTAATTGTAGCAACTCTCTGAGACTCATTGCCTTGCTCTATTAATTTCTTTTGATGTTCACTCATGGTAACGCCTACTCTAGTCATAGCAGTTGCATTACCTTGCATAACTTTGCCTATTAAATTGGCATATCCCATCATATCTTCACTAGTATTATTTACACCCTTCTGATTAACTGCTAGATTATCTAATTGGGGAATTAATTTCTTTATAGAATCTGCTTGCAAACCGAAGGTAGCTAATTGGGACATGGCAGTTTTATTAAGTCCAGTACCTATAACACCATTTTGTGTCATTTCACTAGCGTATTTCTTTAAAGATTCGACCTGAGCATCTGTAGCATGAGAAGCACTTTTTAATACTTCTGTTAATTTAGCATTAGTAGTAATGCCTTTTTCAGCGCTACTAATGGCACTTTTAGCAAAAGAAACTATCGCTGTACTAGAAGCAAAACCAGCAACAGCCTTTCCTACATTTCCTAATGTTTTTGAAAAGCCACCACTGGTTTTCTCTGTTTTATCTAATTCTACACCTGCTTCTTTGGCTTGTTTTTGAACCTTTAATAATCCATTAATTGCTTCCGTAGTTTTTAATATAATGCTACTCTCTAAGCTAAAGACTTCCAAATTACATCCCCCCTTCTCTAATTAAATTTTTGAACTTTTCTACAGTATTGTTAGCATCATTTCTAATCTCATTTAATTTATCTTTACTAATCTCGTTATTCTTCTTATTAGCACCAATTAAATCTCTATACTCTATATAACTTATTGGTTTTTCTGCCATTACGTTAGACAGTAAATATGAATTATATAGCCTATCTTCATATTTTTGTGTAACTATTTCCTGCATTATTTCAAAAGATTCTTCTATATCCATATCCGCGATATAAGAAAAGCAACCACTAGAAAACAAAATTGCTCTTAATGAGCCACCTAAGTTCTCTATCTGGTTGCTAAGCTGAAAACCTTTTGCATAGTCTCACTTTGCGCTATTTCTTTCACTCTATCTATCGCCCAATCTAAATCCTTATCTCGTACTTCTTTTTCACTTAATTCATAAATTTCAGCTAAACATTTATAAACTTCTTTTTCAGCTTGTGGAAGTCTAGTTATTCCATCTAGCATCAATTTAGCACCCTTTTTTGTTCTTCTACTATTTATTTCACTTAACTCTTTAGCCAATTCCACATGTTCAATCAATGTTTTATTGGTTATATTACTTTTATCCTCATCGCATAATTCTGTATAATCTTCATTTTCACTTTTAATTATTTCTCCAAGCTTTATGTATATTTGTTCTTCTTTAATATTTAATTCTCCTAAATCAGTTATAACTTCAACTATTTCATCTGTCATTCCAAGCTTATTTAGAATTCTTATTATATTAAAACCTTGAGAAGTTGTTATTATCATTTTACTTTCTTCCATATTATTAAATCTTACCTTTCTATATAAAAATAAGGGAATATCAACTATTCCCTGAGATTATGCTAAATCTTTTGGTTTAAAAATTCTGAATGGAGCATCATCTAAATCTGTCATATCATAATGTCCTTCAAACTCCAATGAAACACCTGCATTTTCTTTATCCTTCATTTCTAAAGACACCCCATTATTGTTATAAGTATTTTTAATCAATATGGCAACAGGGTCTGTTTTTCCTTTCTCTTTCCCTACAATTAATAAATCTTTGTATAGTTCAGTTTTAATATCTGATAGTGGCTTAAATACATCAAATTTAGTAGATGCATTGGAACTATCTTTTTCTAATAATGATGCTCCTAATACCTTATCATTAAAATCTATACAAGTTCCACTTGCTTTTATTTCCCAAGCTAACCCTTCCATCCCTTTAACTTTTCTATCACCTTTTCCTGCAAAGTCGTAATCATGTAGTTTGGGACTTGCATTAAATTTTATAGAATCTTTTCCTAATCCTAATTTTTGTGTATCTGTTAATCCTGCTAAAAATGTATCTATATTAGAAGTATCAAATGTTCCATAATAAAATACTCCATTTTCAACAATCATATTTATTGCATTACTCACTTACAATCATCCTTTCTTATTAATAATTTTGTATTGTATATTGCAAAACAACATTAAATTTATCATCATCAGAATATGATGAATAGTAAACATTATTTCTTACAATATAAAATGTTCCTATATCTGCTTTATTTATTAGCAAATCTATATCTATTGCTTTTTGCTCTATATCAATTTTATTGGTTTCTAATCCAACAATTCTTATTTGTAAAGATATATCATCCCTGTACGATAAATCCTGAATGCTATCTCCAACCTTAATTTCTATTGCATATTTATTGGCTATAAAATCAAATTTATCAGATATCCTATCATAAGCTTCAATTACTACTTTAAATAACTCCTCTTGTACATCTAATATTGTCACTTCATAGCCCCTCCTAAATTTTTCTTTATTATATCTTCTATTTTTTGTTTATCCTTATCTATAGTACTTCTCATATAACTCTTATTTTCAAACTCAACTTTGGCAGCATAAACTATAGATTTATCTACTCCTAAAATTACTTTAAAAGTATTATCTTTATTTTCTACAATAAAGGTTTCTGCTCTACGTAAATTTCCTGTTAAAACTGGAGTTCCACTTTGCATATCTGCTAAAAGAGTTGTCCCAACTTCCTTACTGATACCATTCATAGTTTTTTTAATAAGTTCTACAACTTTATCAGTATTATCTTTTAAAATCACGGTAGAACCACCACATCTACAGACATAATTGCATATAACTTATAGTCGCCCCAATCAATAACCTTCTCTATAGAGTAAGTTTTATTATTATAGATAATCACATCATCCACCATAAACAACTCATCACAATACATTTGAAAATTGGATTTAATATCATTCCCCCACGTATATGTAATAGCTTTTTCTTCTATAGGTTGTATATCACATAAAATAGGTAATTCTTGTTTCTTGTATTCTTTTAGTTGTTGCCCTATTTTATTTTTACTTTCTACATATGCAGTTTTATAAACTTGATCATTATAAAAATAATCAAAAATCATATTAACACATCCTTAAATAAGGTCTAGGTAATAATATTTTCACATCATTATCCATAACACTATAAGAATTATCAAAACTTACACTTCTACTGCCCTGATTTAGTTGGATTACACTTTTGTCTCTATTAGGATTTATCTTCATTTTTTCTACTAATAATTTCATAGCTAGACCAAATTGTGTCTTTATCTCATCATCTGTAAAATCTTTATTCAGATAGTTTCTAATAGATATTATTGCCATCTGTTCATACTCATCATCTGTCACTCATATCATTCCTTTCACATAAAAATAGGTAGGTAAGGAATAAACCCACCTACCATGATTCACTATTTCTTTATTTTAGCTAATACTACCTTAGAAGAATCACTTAATGCTGTAACATAATGTTCATCAACAGAAATATCAGTTTTTCTAGCTAAAGAAACTCTGTCTGTTTCTAAGTTTATGTTTCTCTTTAAGTAAATAGTTAATGCTGGGGTATCGTCTTCAGTTTCAGTATCAGCAACTAATTTTACTATTGGATTAAAGTAAACACTTGTATTATTCTTTAATACATGTCCACCAACTAATGTGTTTGGCAAAGATGCTACTACATCAGATAATAATACTTGAGACCCTGTTGGTGTTCCACTAGCTATAATTTCTAACGCTCCTGAAGCACCTACTTCACATGGAGAATACCATGCCGAAAATAATTGAACTTTCTTAGAAGTCACTATTCTGGTATTTGCTATTTTACCTATTTCACCAGTAATCATTACACCAGCTTGGTATTTATCAGCAGAAATAAAGTTTGAATCTTTTCTCAAAGCTGTTACTTGAGCAGGATTTACAAACATCACCTTTTCTGAATTTAATTCTTCGTTGAATACATCAATGGCATCAACGATTGTGTTATAAGAGATTGCACTTGATGGTGATTCAAAAAATAATTGTGCATCATATAAAGAATTCATAGCATCGTTATCTATTTTTGAAGCTACTGCTTTAGCTAATTGAGTTGTAGCTTGTCCAACTGGATCACCATATCCACTTAAAATAGCTTCATCAGTAATTTCTACTGCTCTGCCTGCTTTCTTTACTGTTACTTGTTTTGAACTTGTACCTAATTTTACAGTTTCCATAGCAACTCCTTCAGCTACGTCCACTGCATCGCCTATGTAGGAATAAACTGGAATTGTAATTGTGTTGCCTGGTTGACCTACTAAAGTAGTATCAATTTTTGCAAATGGTGTTACCACTATTTTTGTTGGAATTTTAGCTGAAACTATATCAGCCATTACCTCTGGATTTATTAAATCTGCTATTTTTGTTGTTAAATTTGACATATTATCTATCTCCTTCATTGATTAAATTATTGTATGTTTCTTGGTCTGTTTTATAAAGATTAAGTTTTTCTTTATATCCCATTTTATTAAATTGTTCTTTTGTTATTGTATTTGTGTTATTTTCTGATTTAGGTGGCACATAAGAACTATTACTTAGTTTATCTTTTACTTTATTATCAGTTAAAGATGTAATAATACTACCAATCTTTTCGATGTTTGCATTAGTAGAATCGTCATCATTCCCCAATACAAAATCTATTAAATCAGTAGAAAGTCCTTTTTCACCTAATACTTTAGTAAATTTGTTTTGCATTTCTGCCCTAGTCTTTTCTTTTTGCATGCTATCCAATTGATTTTGTAACTCTTCAAGCTTTAATTGTTCTGGAGTTTTACCCTCATTAGATTTAGCTTTTATAGCCTCTTCTATATATGTTGGCATCTTTTTAGTTTTAAAACTTTCAACACCTTTGCTTACTGCTGAGTCAATCTGACTTTGGTTATAACCTTTTATTTCCTTGTTATTCTCGAGAATTTGTTTAAAATCTTCCAGTGTTAGCTTATTCACATCTAGCTCAGAAGATTTAGCTAAACCTTCTATTTCTTTCACTTCATCTTCATCTTTTAAATCTTTAATTTTTTCTAATAATTCTTTTTTTAACATTTATATCATTCCTTTCGCCCTTAGAGTCATTGCCCCTAAAGTCATTAATTTTTCACATAAAAATAAGCCTAGATAAATTTATATCTAAACTTTTATTCCTCATTATCATTTTTCCATTCTTCATAACTCTTCCAATCTATAGTTCCTCTAGTTTTATTATCTAGCCTAGAAGTTGGTCTATAATCCTTGTTAGGTAGAGCAACATAAGTGCACCGACAACCTACATGAGTATCTTGTATAGGTATCGGCTTACTGGAATCATCAACTCTAAATACTTTTCCGTCTAAAGATGCATCATATTCTGCTGTTTTATCATCTAAAGTTGCTGACCACATTTCATATTCGATATTATTATCTTCTGCCCACTGTTGGTTTATATCTGTTTGTACTCGTGCCATTTCATTTTGCACTAGCCTACTAGTATTACTAGCATCAACATTAAATCTATCCTTAATAATTTTTTCAATCGAGTTTACGTTAGTCTCCCCGTTAAAAAGCTTATCTAATTCTATTTTTAATTGTTTTGCTACTTTATTACTATTGTCATAGATTCTATCACTATAGTTTTTACCATCAATTTTATAGTTCAAAATCTCTTTTATATCCTTGCTATCAATTTTACTAGCTTTAAAATCCATACCTAACTTCAATAAATAAGTGTTACTATTATATTTATCTTCTATAATATTAGTAAGTATATCAGTAATTTGCTTGGTATCATTTTTATATTGACTCATAAATAAGTCAGTAACTAATTCTCCAAACTTATTATGTAATTTTTGTTTTTCCTGTGTTGTTACACTTAATATTTTATCTTCAATCTTATAAGATAGAAGAACATTTGCAACTTCCTGTAATACTTTGTCTCTATTAGCTTTTTTAATCTTTAGCAAATCATTTAATGTTATTTCACCTTCATCATAAAGCTTCTGTGCAAATTCTAAAGATTTATCAATATAAAATTGCTCATCTTTAGTTGGCTTCATCAGTACCACCCACTTTATCTAAATCTGTTATCCCATCTTCACTATTTTTAGCTATTTCCTTTTGCTCTGCTAACATTTTCTCAAATTCCTTACGTCCATTTTGGATAAATGAAAGCTGATTCAATCCAGTTTCAATGGATAATTTACCAGTAAGTTGAGAAATCATATTAGCCGTACTAACATCATCCTGCGGTACAGAAATAGTAAAGTTTATAGCTATATCTCTATAATTATAGTTTTTACTATAAGCTATATTTAAATATGTAAATAGTAATTTTAACCTATTACTTATTGCATCTCCTAAACATTTTTGTTCTAACTTTATTCTATTCCTAAGATTAATAATTCTACTTAGTATAGCTACAGAAGACGTATTACTTTGCATAGCTTCATTCATGTTTACACTTTGGGATATCTGATATATCTTATCTTCCAATATACCTAATAGAGTTTTCATATAATCACTTGGTAAATTCTTTATAAGAAAATCAACATCTCCTTCAGCTGGCACTATTAAAAGTTTTTCTTCTTTTATTTTCTCTGCAACCGTATCATCTATACTCATACCTTTAGCTTTCATATAGCAATCTCTTAAATCTCCAGAATTATTTATCATATCAGATAGAGCTGCTTCATAATTATCACACAAATTAGAAATATCATTATATAATGTTTCTTCTTTTCCACCTTGTAACCTTGCTACTGAAACTGGTACACACCCAAAATACAAAGGTGTAGGCTCAGCAACCGTGTTAAAACTATTATCGAAGTGATAAATAGCTTCATCACAATAACAATCTATGTATACAGTTTTAGTATCATCTAATTCTTTTGTATAAAAATAAAGTAACATCTCCGCTTCATCCTCTGTGTTACAATAAACACAAGCATTCAAAGGATTAACTACTCTAAATCTTAACTCATCTTTATATATGTAGGCTATTTCGTAGCTTTCACCGAATATAAGCATATTTTTATATAACTCAGAGTCCAAAGAACCTTTTTGGATTGCCACATTATATTCAATATCTTTTATACATTCAGTGTTATCTGAAGCACTTGTATATGTAATTGGTGCATTTAAACCATAAGCCACATGCTCGCTAATAAATTTTCTTATGTATGGTACATGAGCTTTTCTATTACTTCTATTCTCTATTTCCTTATACAATATGTCTATTAATGTCTTACCTCTCCAGTAATCATACATGTTTTGGTATTTAGATTTATTGGAATCATATTTTATTTTTAATTTCGTAGCTATTTCTTTATCAAATTGCATTTAATCACCATCCTTTCTATAAACCTAATTTTCTAAGGTCATAAGTTTTTAATTTATTATCTTTAGTGCCTATTTCTGTTGATATTCCATATCTTAAAGCATCTAGTCCGTGGTTATATTGGTCAATCGGAACATTCTTATATTCACCAGTAGACTTGTCCTTAGCCCACGTATAATTCTTTAATTCCTCAATTATATATGTACATTTAGCATTAACTATAATTTCATACTGCTGTAATAAGTTAATTCCATTAATAATACTATCTTTACCTTTTACCGCTCCCTTAACTCTATCTAATCCATTACGTTTTAATTCCTCAATACTTTTAGGTTCAGCACTATCACAGACTATAACTTCTTTTCTAAATCCCATTTGAATAATCTTAGCTGCTATTTCATCATTTAATAAACCCTTCTCCTGAAACTCATCAAATATCCATATCTTTTTATTCACTTTATCAATTACGGAACACACAAAAGCAGTTGGATCATTTGTAAATCCGAAGTCCAGAGAAAATATTGCCTTACTATACTTAACTTCTTTAAGAATTGTGTGATAATCAAAGGTATCTACTTTCCAATTGGTATAAACAAGTTTATCAAGTGTAGCGAACTCTCCGAGGGCATAAATATTATAATATGCATGATTGTTTTTCTCCATCTCCAAAAGGTTGTCTATGTATTCTTTAGGTAGAAATTTATTATTCTTATATGTAGTATGTAAAACTATTGTATTCTTTTTATTATATCCATTAGCAAACCATCTTTTGTAAACCCAATTACTTTTGTCAATTGGGTTAAACATAACATGAACTTGGTTATATGGCTTCTTACTTCTTAAACGTAAGCAAAGTTGGTCGAAAGAAAAATCATCTATTTCCGTGCATTCTTCAACGATAATATCATCAATTCCATTTATTGATTTTAAACGTTCGCTATCATCTAACCCTTTAAAAATAAAGTTACTACCATTAGGCAATTCAATTGTAAGGTCAGTTTTATTTATTTTACATTGGTCATATAACTTCCAATCTGAAAGTATTTGCTTTATTAATGAAAAACATGAATCCTTTAATGAATTCTGGGTTTTTCTAACTACTAAACATTTACGATTTTCACATTTGAGATATTTTAAAATCATTTTTTGAAATACAAAATGTGACTTTCCAGAACCTGCTCCCCCATAGAACACGTTAAATCTAGTATTATAGTTTTCTAGTTGTGGTAAATAAATTTCATTAAACATTTTTTTCGATATTTTAAAAGTTGTATTATCATTTTTTATAGTTACTCACCTTCTTTCTTAGCATTTATGCCCTTTTATTTTTTCAAAATATTTTGTTAGACTACGAATACGAAATTCTGTCCAAATATAGAACCATACCCCCTGTTGTCTAAAAAAGGGTATGAAAAAAGACCTAGATATTGCTCTAAGTCTTTAATAATTAATATTAAGTTTTATTTAATATATCTATCTTTATATCTTGCTAGTGTTCTCTTGTTTATCCCAGTAACTTCTTCTACCTTTGTATAACTCATATCACCACCATTGACTGATAGTAAAGACAAAGCATATTCTATCTGTTGCTTGGTATGTTTAATTGGTCTACCTTCTGTAAATCCTTCCTTAGTCTTAGCAATAGCCTTACCTGTCTGAGTACGTTCTATTATAGTATTTCTCTCCATCTCAGCAACTGCTAACAATGTAGTTAAAAAGAATTTTCCCATTGTAGTATTCTCTAATAGTCCTACATTAAGTACGTGTACACTTACACCTCTATCAAATAGTTTTTGTACAATATCTATTCCTTCAACAGTATTTCTTGCTAATCTATCTAGTTTACATACAACTAAAGTATCATTCTCTTTTAGTTGATCTATAACCTTATCAAATATAGGTCTATGTGTAGTAGTTCCTGTATATTGTTCTTTAAATATCTTAGCACTTTCATATTTACTTAATATTTCTTTTTCCTGCTGTTCTAAACTATTATTATCCAATTGTCCTTTACTACTAACTCTACAATATCCATATATCATATAATAACCCTCCATAGTTATGACATTAAGTTTTGTCATTGTTCTATACCTATATTTTACGTCACCACATGGCATATGTCAATACTGTTAAGTTTTGTCATGGTTATAAATTTAGTCTTCTAATTGTACAGTAATAGTCTTATTGGTTTGCTCTACTTCTGATTTATCTACCCACTTATAATTATTTTTTAAGGTAAATATAGTTCCAGCAGGATTTCCATTAGCAAACAGCCTTTGTTCATAGCACATCTCAATATATTTCTTAGCTCTTTTTATTGCGTCCACAATCTCAGCTTTCGCACTATCATCTAAACTTAATAATCTGCCATTTTCCAAGCAATTCTCATAGTTTATTAAGTCTTGCCTATTCATATTAAGTGCAAATGCTAATCCAGTAACAGTTGGAAATTCATTGTTTTCTTCACATTCTTCAAAGTATTTATCAATAATTTTCTGCATTTGTTTAGCATTTTCATATTTTGCTGGTTTAGTTCTCCACTTCATCTTTATCACCCCCTTTGATAATTTTTTGCATATAAAAAGAGACTACTAAAATGTAATCTCTAATCCTGAATTTCTATAAATCCTAATTTTATTAATAATTTTTTATACTTTTTATATTTACTTAATTGTTTAAGATATTTTTCAGTACCCTCAACATCTTGGTTTAATCCTGCTTTAACAAACTTCTTAAATATAATAACCTTATAACTGCTATAAAGCAAGAATGGTAATACTATTAAGCCTAATACGCTTATCTCTGGTTGTCCAATTAAAATCCCTACTAAAAATGGTATCCAAAATAGGAACATTAAAATAAAATTAGCATGTACTCCATAATTATTTCTATAATATTCGAAAGTTTTTCTATACTGATTATATCCTGCAAAATTTGATTCACTATTAACTACATCATTATATCCAACATTTTTTCTATACTGTAATCCATCTTTAGTTCCTGTAGCTCTTATGCCTTGTTCATTAGCACTTATTCTAGCACCTTTTACTCCACTGCTAATTCCAATACCACCAGTTTTACTTAAATTAATTCTAGTATTTTTAGTAAGCTTAATGGATTTCCTGAAACTTAATCCCATAATAATTCACCATCCCTACTTAACCATTATATTACTTTTAGTACAATTATTATAGCATTTTTAGATTATTCTTATATTCTTTCCATATGAGTTCTATAAATTCACCTGGTGTAATATCATAATGTCCACCACTTTCTTTAATAAAAAGTTTTTTATTATCGATATTGTTTTTAAATATTTTACCAGTATATATTAACCTTAATCTTTGATTGGTACATTGTTGAAATTCTTCATCATTTAATATTTGTTGATGTAATACTTCTCTATCTCTATAAACTCTTTCCATTTTATTTTCTCTTTCAGCATTAATATCATTCATATTATCATCTATTATTTTTTCGCAAACATATTTTGGGAAATCTAATCCCTCCTCAAAAAACCAGAAATCTTGCTCAGCAGCGAAAAGAACAATTCCTTGGTGTATGATATATACATATAAATATATTGGCTTGTTAAAATCTAATTCATATACTCTTTTATTATGCTCGTCAAATTTATCTTGTAAAATCAATTTAACTTCCGGTTCAAGCCAAAAATCTGATATTATTTCATCATCTATCACTAATGCTTCTTCACTCGTAAATCCATAGTAATAAAACATTGAATTGATGTTATTCTTGCATGAAAATTTAATTATATCTTCAACGCACATTAACTGCATTGAATTAGTTGTTGCAAAGTTTTCTTCTGAATTAGTAGTTTCAAATGTTTGTTCTATTTTATACCCATCTATATTGGAAGATTTAAATAGCTCTAATAATTCTTGCTCTGTCTTCATTTTTCATACCACCTCTCATATAACCTTATTATACAAAAAGTGGCAAAATAATTCAATAAACATTTCAATTAAAAAGAACCCTAAATTAATAGAGTTCTTAGAAATAACTTCTTAAATTTAATAATGGTATTTTCCAACTGTATAAGTTGTAGTATCTGTTCTTCCAAATTTGTCATAAGGTAATTCTCTTATAAGAAGTCTTTCTATTTGTTCTAATCTTTTTTTCAAAAATTCTTGTTTTCCCTCATTAAATAATTCTTCTGATATTTCAAAGTTCCCACCAAGTTCTACAATTTTTTGAGATATAGCAAATTTCTTTTGTAATATCTTTTCTGCTTCCTGTTCATTGCCCTTACTTCTTTCTAAATGCCAATAAAATAATAACTCTATACTTTCTTTTAGCAATTTAGATATTTCTTTTTCATTGTTTAAATTTAAAATCTCTATATCAAATCTGATCTTAGTATTTATATCAGCTATGCGTATTATTTTATTTATATATATATCATGCTCAAAATTAAATTCTTCTTTTCTTCTTATTGTTTTAATCCCAGTAACTTTCAGCTTTATTTTTCTATTAACATATGTTTTTATTTTATCTAATTCATCTTCATTTTCTACTTCACAATTAAGTTTTTTCAATACTCCATCGTCATAATATTCATCATTATTTATTGTTATTTTTAATGAATCATCTAGGATACCTATAAAACCTCTTCCGAAATATTCTTTCATTTTCCCCATAAATCACACCACTTTCTATATTATATAATTTTATTATATAGACTAAATTAATAGAATTCTCATAAGAATTATTAACTATTGTATTCTATTGTAATTTCATTAGGTTCTTCACAATATAAACAATACACTATTGCCTCCAATGGGATTTCATAACCATTTTTCTTCATAGCTTTAATATTAAAAAGTTTAGCACTATCTTTAGCCAGTTGATTTTCTACATCCAAAATTCCTATTCCTTGTGCAATTTGAGGAACATGATATGCCCATTTAAATTCTTTTCCACAATATTTACATTTACATATATCTTCTAGCTTCATAAATCTCACCACCCTTCATATAAATTATACAAAAGGTGGTAAAATAATGCAATTAATATAAACCTATTTCTACTTATTTAGTAACTAACTGTTTCTCTAATTCCAATATATTATTATATTTTTCAATAAGCAATCTTGTTATCTCTTTAGAATGCTCTAAATCTTTTTTTGCTTCAGCTACTTGAAAATTACTTTCTATATCAGACTTAGCCGCAAAAATATCAGATATTAATTCATAAAAAGTCTCAAAATCCACTTCATATATATATTTCGCAAAATCTTGTCCATCCATCTTTACAACTGAACTAAAGTCAACTATGCTATATATTCTTTTTGAATATCCATACTTTTCATTAACATAATTAAGTTCTTGAAATCTATAATCGCCTAAATCAGTTATAATTTTATAATTATATGAACTTCTATAAAATGAACTTATATAAATAAACTTATTATATTCTTCTCTTGTATATTTCCTCAATATTTTGTATTGTGCTAATTCGATTGATAGATGTACCTTATTATTTATTTCATTATATTCTTCATTTATATCTTCTTTTCTAATTGTATAAATACATTCGCTTGTTTGTTCCATCAGACCATTATTAAAAAATATTTCTGTGAGTCCAATTGGATTATATTTGCTACGTTTTTTAACTGGAATCAGATTCACAAGTTCATTTTTACTACAATTATATAAACGTGACCATTCAAGATTAAAGCCGTTCATAAATGCTTTTTTAACTTCTTGTGGTATTTTATTTTCTTTAACTGAATTTAATATTATATTAGGATTAGCAAATCCACCAGCTTTTAATACATCATTTTCTTTATCTGCCAGCTTAGCTACTTCATATAATTTTCCTAAAACTCTACTATCATCATTTATATCACAATATTCTTTTAATTTTTTCTCTTCATGGATCGATAATTTACGTTGCCCTACTAAAACATTTATATCAATATTTAATATTCTAACAATTCCATTTGCCAATTTGGGTGGTATACTTCCACTTTTTATATTATCAATTATTTCTTCACAATTTAATTGAGTAAGTACAAATAAATCATCTAACTTTCCCATAAAATCAATTTTTGTTAAATACAATTTCAATGCTCTTTGCGTATTCACACGATTAACACTAATATTTGCTTCTTTATTCATAGTGATCCTCCTAAATTTAAAATATAGGAGATGCGCATCTCTTAACTATATAATACTTATAAATTAAATGTCTGCAAGTATCTTGACACTTTTCAGTAAACATGCTATTTTATCATAAAGATAGTAATAATTTATGTAGATAAATTAAAGAATAAGTTAAAATAACATTTTGATAATTTCAAAAAATACGCCTTCTATTATTAATATTTTAATATCTTGTAATATATATTTTTAACACTCTAATATATTTATGCAAATTTGCTATATATCTATTCCAAGATATTTTCCTTACATCTCTACCCAACCAACCTCTTTATTTTTCCAAGATATTATCTTATAGATATAATCTCTATGTAAGTTCATCATCATTTTCCACTTGATTATAAATTTCGCATCCCAAATACTCTTTAATGGTGGCTTAACGTCTATAATCACTATTCTTCCATCTTCTAAAATTAAAGTAAAATCTGATTTATATGTGATAGCTTGTATCTTTTTAGAACATAATGTAAAAGGCTCCTGTAATATGTATTTTACTTGTCTATGTATTTCTTTAATATTATATTTATCTTTGCTTTCCTGAAGATAACAAAAGAATTGAAATTCAGCTTTTGAATCCCAACTCACTCCATTATCATCTATGTATTTTTTAATTCTTTTCATGTTTCCACGCTTCTCTAACATCAAAAATGCAATCTATAATAACCAATACACATAATAATTCAGATATTGATTTAAAATCTATTGTAGAATTATTTGTACTATTTATGAAAACTAGAAAACATGAGAATAGTATAAAATTTAATACCGATAACACTTTACAAACCCTTTTCATTTTATCTCTCACTATCCTTTACAATTACGTTCTTCCACCTAATACCATTTCTAATTTTACTTATTGCGTTATAACTGCAATTGTATGTCTCTGCTAATTCTTTATTACTGCAAGTATCCAATAATTGCTTTATTTCTCTAACTTTATCTTCAGTTAATTTAGGATATTTATTATATGCTTCGCTGGTGCAACCATTATCTGCACCTCTAACATTACATACTATAACCCCTTCTACTTTTTCAAAATGATTAATATATTCCTGCTCTATTTCTCTTGCTTCTACTTCACTTTCTAAATTATAAGCTAACAGTTCTGGTCTTATTTGCTTATCATCACTTTCGTTATAAGCTTGTTGGAATAACTTGTTATCATGTTCTCCACGTTTAGCCTTATTTATATTTCCCTGTACTCTCTCACCTTTGCCACTTCCAGTATAAACATAATCTCCAATCCATAGAGCATACACTAATTGTTTATCCATAATCACGTCATTACTTACATATTTTTTCTTTCTCATAATATATATTCCTTCTTTCTTTATTAATTTATTGACTTTACATATAAATACATCTAATATATAAAACAACAGAGCAACATATTGGTACCTGTTACTCTGTTATTTTTCTTTTTTTCAATTTTCTTTTCTCTTAAAGGGTTTAGTAAGTTTTTTGCTAAATCCTTTAAATTTTTTATTGACTTTATCTCCAAACTCCTGTACAATATAGTTATACTAGGATTTTTGTAACTATTTTTTTAAATAAAAAAAGACAAACGAAAAAAGCATCTCATCCCACAACAGATAAATGCTTTTCCGTTAATTTTTGTATTCGTACATAATTTATTCAACGACTTTGAACCAATTCCTTTAATTTATGTTCGGCTGCTATCATTTCTTTCATTCTTTCTTTAATAGCAATTTTTAAATATTCTAATGCTTTCTCTGTAGATTCTATACTTCTTTTATTTTCTTCGCTATCTTCTAGCTCACTCATGGTATCTAAGAAATCTTCCAAACATTCTTCAGTATTTATAAGATTTTCAAAGTCAAGTTCTTTGAGGTCGTCAATTATTTCTCTCTCACTTCTAGAATTTAATCTATTATATAATTGTTCTGCTTCACTATTAGTCATTTCACCTTTAACCATTTTACTTACCATTTCTTTATTACTCATAACTACGCCACCTTTCCTAGTCTATTTACAATTTGGTTTACTACCATAGAACTATTTGAATATGAATCAATTTGAATATCAAACTTATCTAGGACAGCATTTGCATCTTCACTATTTTTCATTATAATAAGCTTATTATCTATGCAACTAATTCCTACATTTTTAATATTAAATTCATTTAATCTTTTAAAAGTAGTTTCTTTTATATCTTCTACCTTCCATGTTGGTACCAGCATATTTAATGCATAATAAAATCTAGAAATAAATACCTTGAAATGTTCAACTTCATTTTCTAGTCGCTTTGAATTAGAATATCTTTCAGCAATTTGTTTTGATATTTCTAAGATCTTATCCTCTTTTCCCCTAGTCAACCATAAATTTATACTTTTATGCTTCCTAGAGTACCAACCCTTGTTGCTCTTTAAACAACTATTTCTCCAGTTTATCTCTTTCTCATAAATTTCATTAATAAAACACTTTAGAATATCTTTAATGCCTGTAATATTTTCATTTGGAATAGTTATAACATAGTTGCAGTTCTCACATTCAATTTCCTCATAAATTCTGCACTCAATTTCATTTCTTTTTAGTTTTAATTTGTAACCCCACGCATGGCCATTGTCAATTTCATACTGGCTGTAGTCGTTTAATGCTACGTTAACCTTCTTTAGTAGTTCTTTGATTTCTTTGTTTACTAATTTACTCATAATAATTCTCCTTCTTGCCTTATAGGATGGCATAACCATATATTTTTTTATTTGATTGTAATAGAGAAAAATATCTCCTTTGCAGATTTTACATAATAAATATGGGTATTCTTTAATGGGCACCTGAAACAGCAAGTACCCTTATTTCTATTTAATTATTTTTCATTTTTTAAACCCTCTAATTAGCAGACTAGTTAATTGAAACTAGTCCACCAACCCAAATTAATTATAAATAAAATAAAAGAAGGAATTAGCAGATATAAACTGCTAATTAGAAAGTTTAAATCTGCACCTCCGAATGAAAGAAATGCAGAATGGTACATAAAAAGCTTTAATCTAATTTTAATTGATATTTTTTGTTTACAAAGTCATATTTGTATGTTACTGTTATTATAGAGTTTTTATATAATAAAACAAATGTAAAAAAGTTAATAAACATGGAGAGATTTAAAAGAAATTTTATAACATCTTTCTTATTCCCTCCACATCTATTATAGAATCTATAATTTGCATATTTATATACCCTACTCGCTAATAAGGGTCTTAGCTTATTCAGCTAAAATTTAACTAGTTCAATAGAGAGAATATTTTTATAAAATTTTCCCCTATCATATAGGGATTTTTGTGAAATCTCTTAAACCTAGTCTATAAGCCACTTTACAGCCTTTAATTGTCAATCTTAGGACAAGCTATTTATTTCTTCCAGTTCTTTTGTATTCTTAAAACAAGATAAAAACCTCTTTGGATTATTATTATAAAGGATATTTAATAATTTTGTTTTCATATAACTATTTGATTTAAGATATTTATTATCTTTATCCAATGCTCTAGCAATTAGTAAACTTTCTACATATATATTTATATTTAAATCCTTTAATTTATCCATATATTCTTTATAAAGAGTATTATAATAAAGTATATTATCTTCATCATCAAAATCATCATTTGCATTTATAAAATTTGTAATAGTATTAAATTCTTCAACTATTTTTTCTACTTCTTTTGCTTTTCTGCTAGTTTGTCTGCTTTTGGTTTTATCAACATAGTATACTAAGAAATTGGAATCTGAAATTTGTTTACTTTTATCAGCATTTTTGATTGAGTTTATTTCTGGTATAATCCAATCCATAGGACAATCTAATTCTATTAAATTTTCTTTAATTTCTTTAATTTTAGCTTTAACTCTTTCTTTCTTTTCTTTATCTTTTAATTTATCCCACTCAACTTTATTCTTTTTTCTTAATTTTTTTTCTACTTCTTCTGGGTCTGTTATAGAAGTTGTATATTGCCAAAATGTAGGTTTTAAATCACATGGTAACTCTTTTTTTAATCTATCAATTTGTTTTTCTATATCTATAGGAAATATTTTTTTGCTTTGGTCGATACAAATTTGTGCCATAATTGCATTAATAGCAACATTATTTAATAAAGATTCTATTCTTTCTTTTCCTACGTTTGTTCCTCTATAAAGTTCTTTTATATGGTGATAATAAGTTAAAGCCAATTGAGCATTATTGCTAGTTGAACCAATTTGTCGTTTACTCTTAGCTAATAGATTGTCCACTTCTGCTAAACATTCCATAGTGTTTTTATATTTCTTTTTACTTGGTTCAATTTTATTCACTATTGTAGGGTACTTTTGAGCCTTTTTAGAAGCTTCAATTGCTATATTATTTACGGTGCAAAAGAAGAAGTCCGAATCTTCATCCCAGCCCATCCCAGCTGACTGTAGGCTATTCTTAATACAATTAACAACTATTATATTATTATCTAAATTGAAATAATCATCTATTAAATGATGTTTGTGGTTAATATAATACATTATAGCGTTAGGGGCATTGTGAGGACTTCTCATAGCACATATTTCTTGCTTGTCCTTAAACAACTTAGCATAACAGCTATAACCATTATTACTATCACCTGTTTCATTTAATAATACTGGTAAAGTTTCGTCTCTATAATTATCATCGATTATGTATTCTTTACTTCCATCATCATGTTCTACTATGTGATAAGGAACTAAACCGACCGCATATTGTAAAATTGTCCAAATATTTGCGAACACTGTGAGATTATCTCCTTCTACCAATAATTTACCATTGTATAAAGTTTCTTTATATTTATTAATTAATTTTCTTCTAACTTCTTTAAACATATGGCTCTTAGAAAATAATTTATTTTGTTTGTATATCTTTGCTAACATTTCATAATTATTAACTTTGCTTTTATTTCTTAGTAGATGATTTACAAAGAAATCATCGTCATTTTTTAGCTTCATTATATAATCTATTGAATCCTTACAAAGTTCTTGAATTTCTTCTTTAGACATATCAGCAAATGAATTAGTAAACTGATAACTCATTCTATTTTTTATAGTTTCTCCAACTTTATATTTACTTTCATGTGTAGTTTTACATATGCCAAACATACAATGATTTTCTTCTACTTTAGAACACCAATAATCATAACTAGTTGCATCTTTAGACATTAGTTTTTCCCACTTAATACTGTTCTCTGTAGTCAATACTCTTATATCAGATACTTTAACATTTCTGCCATACTTGTCCATTATGTAAGCTGTATTATAATTTTCTTTATAATGGTCATTTAAGAATTTAACCAATTTAGTATTACATGCACAACTCTTAAAAAACAAATGTCTTAAAACTACCATACCTTTATTTTTATACTCACCTAATAATGATTCATCAATGCAACACATACCATCCCACAATGTATTTTTATCAATTCCTCTTTTAACTTCTGCAACTACATCATTATTTTCATCAGTATCCACCATGATTAAATTTTCTTCAAATCCATAACTATTTAAGTCGTTTAAAACAAGAATTGATTTAGGGTCTATATAAACATATCCCTCAATATGTGAACTAACAAGAGATTTGTATGCTTCAGCTTCTACTAATTTTACATTTCCATCTTTATCAACTTCTAATTCTAAGTCCATCATCATCCATTTATTAATTATATCTCTATATTCTCTATTAAAGAAAATTACATCACCGACCCTTGATTTGCTTGGACTTCTAAATCCAAAATCATACCAAATAGTTTCTTCTATTTCATCAGTATATTCTCCAGCTTTTTCATCATATTTATAGTAATCAATTTTAAATCCATTTTTATATAGATATTTTCTAACTTCATCTGTTTGTTTTATATGGTCTTTTATATCTAGTAATTCCTTTTCTTTAGTACATTCTTCAAACTTAAGGCAATAATCATTAATTGCTATATCATATATGTAACTATCAATCCTTTTTCTTAAGTTTCCTATTTTTATTATTTTAGTATTTATTTTATTTTCTATAGACTTAAATTCTTTTTCACTAATTTTACTTTCATCAGTTTCTAGTTCTTTTAATTCCTCTAATTCTAACTCCAATAAGGTAATTTCATCATCATTTTCATCTATTTTATTTTTAGCATTCTCTATTTCTTTTTCTAATTTATTTATGTTACTGTTGCCTTTTTTGATATCCTTTTTAATGTTTTTTATATTCTTAACTCTATCGTCAGCTTCTAAGCTATCATATCCATATGAGAAAGTAACTCCTACAACATTTCTAGTCTTAGTTTTGTTAATGTCTAATGCCCCTAAATTAACCATATGGTCAAATAGCATACTCTTAGCAAATACACCTTTATAACCTATTTCTGGTATTCTACCTTCTAAATTACTTTTTAATAATTCAGCACCTTCAACAATTTGTATTTTAATTCCTTTATCATTATTCATAATTCTTCAATCCTTCCTTTTCTTTATTTTTAAAATTCAATATCCTTTTTACCCTCATAAAATGGGTTACTGGCTCCCCAATAAACTTCTTTATAATATTCCTCTATTTCTTCATCTTTTTCTCTGTAATACTTGTCCAACTCTTCTTTACTAAGAACCGATTCTAAGATCACTTGTCCCCTATCATCGTATTCAATTTCACATAGCTGCTTTTTGCCTTTTATCTCTTCTAACTGTTGTTTATGTATATCTTCCATATAGTCTAATACCTTAAAGCAGTCATCAATATCATAAGCATCTAATCCCTTATCACTAAAATAGTTATTCCAATCTTCATAAATATTAACTTTCAGTTCATTTTCATCTTCCAAATTGTTCATAGCCTTATTAAGCTTATCTATTTCCCTTTTAATATCATTTAAAGACTTATCAACTTTATTGGTAACCTTCTCTTCCAACTTAGTTAATTTATTTTCTAAGCTAACTGTATCTTTACCAGCATTCTTCTGTCTCTGAATTTGCCCTTTTAATCCTCTAATTGATTGATTTATCTTAGTTGCTTTTTTACCAATAACCATCCAACCTTCAGCAGACCAATAATTTTTGCTAATGTCCAAGGCTCTTTCTAAGTGAGATTCATGACGAACATAAACATTATTAGCTTGTTTTTTATCTTTATTTTTAATAATTAAACCTATATTCCCATAGGCTATTAATTTTAATTTACTTAATTCGTTTAAATATGTATTAAAAGTAGTCTCTGATATGTCTAAATCTTTTGTAATATCTTCATAGCTGGGGAAACAGTATATTGTGGTATCACCTTTACCATCACTCATTCGTGATAATAGGTAATAATATATGTACATTAATGTGATTTTATTTAATTTAGTATCACTATCTAATATCTCTAAATAATCTTCTCTATAAACTTGAAAAAACTGAGTATCTTTAGAATCTTTATCAACTAATATTGGAATAGAATATTCACAGGTAATTAATTCTTTATATTTAACTTCACTGAGATTACATTTTACATTTGTAATAAGCTGTTTCTTTTCTAACTCAATTAAGATATTTCTGAATTGGTCTACATTTCTTCCCTTTTTAGGTTCTGCTTTATCTCCTAAAACAGTAATTAATTGCTCCAACGAAAAAGATATTGTACCAACTCTATTTAGTAAACAATCAAACATTGACCATATATGGCATAACCTTTCGTTATATTGATATACATAAGTATTTTTTCTTTTACCTCCTACATCCCAAACTAATTCATTTGGTAGCTTAATAAATTGTTTAATTTTATCATTCAATAATAATCATTCCTTTCATTTGATTTATATAAACAACTAACAACAAAAAACAATGAAAATGAATCTATGCTCTTTGAGACTTTCAAGTCGAAAATAAATTTGTTTCTTTTATTGTTAGATATGTTTCTTTTATTGTTACACGTTAAAAGTTGCCCATTTTTTGGACATTTGAGTTAACTTGCAAGTTACTTCATTTGTCCACTTTTTAGACATTTGACAAATTCAAGTTAAAATACAATACATTTAACTTAGTAGATTCTGTTGTAATAGATTGTCTTTTAAAATACAAATAGCTTTAAACTTATCTTCTGCTTCAGCATCTCCTTGATTACAATCTGGGTGATATTTTTTAGCCAATGCTTTATAGCCAGCGATAATAAATTCTTTCTTGAGGTCTTTGTTTTCTTGAGGCTCTTGCTGTCTTTTAGCTAATTCTTCATTGATTTTTTTATACACTTCATCTTCCCAAGTACTCATATTTTTTATTTCTTCATTTCGATTTATTGCTTTTTCCTTAAATCTTAAACATTCACCAATTATAAAATCTCTTTCTTCTTGTACCAAATTCTTATTTACATTTAAATGCGAATAAATAACTTCATCTAAATCAATTATCCAGTCAGCATATACACCGTCCAATACAAGTTCCTTTGAAGAACTTCGAACTAAATACACATTATAATTAAGCTGTTTACTGTAAAGAATGCCATCTTTAATAATTTCCTCAAATTCAACTTTTAAATCTAATGATTTTTTATTCCTTAATATACTTTCTTTAACATCCTTAGCTTGTCTCTGTTTTAGCTTCAATTGTTGTTCCAATTCCTGCTGTTCTTTTATTAATTGAGATAATTTTTGCTCATCATTTAGGTTCTCTTCTGTTTCTTGGCTCTCCTGAAAATCAACATCAATTATTTTTTCAGTTTCATTTACGCAAACGTCTGCGTTTTTATATTGGTTTGATTTTTTCTTAGATTTTTTATTTTCTTTAATTACCTCTTTTAATTCCCTTACGCTCATTTCCTCAACCGTTTTTTCAGCTCCACCTACAAAATGAGTATTTCTAATAAACTCCTCTATATTATCTTTTTTGATACTTGATATTTCTACAAGTTTGCTTGAATCCAACTTATATAAAGTTGCCTCTAGTTCTTCAGGCAAATCCATCATAATCTTATAAGTTTTAATATATGTTTGAGCACTTCTGACACTGAAATCTACCTTTTCAGCTAACCATGATTTCCACTCACCATGTTGTACTAATTGCTTTGCTATATATAATCTTTTTCCTATTTTTAATATATTTTGTGCAATGTCTTCTTTAGCTGTAATTATGTCATTAATTAATAACGCCATTTGCTTTTCATCTTCTGGTAATGCTAAATACTCTTTTTTAGTTAATACTTTAGTCATAAATTCTCTCTCCTTCTTACATTTATATTTTGTTAAATTAGTTATTTTATTTAGTCAGACCTTAAAAGTGTCTGCTAATATAATTTGGTTTTATATAAACCCACCATTGGACACACTTTATAGGTATGTCCAAAATCGATTTATAAGCTTTAAATTCAATAATTTATTAAAAAATATTGACACTTCTCATTTTTAGCGGTAAAATTAAATTAATAAGAAATAAACAGACACTTGAATAGACCTCGCCAATTTCTGTTTATTTTATAAGAACTTTTAAAAACATACTTTTGAGGTCGACAAAAAACCATAATGTTTAATATAGATTTACCAGATCTATATTAAGAAACCATAACTAAAGAATTTAAAACAAGAACATAAAATGAAACTGTTAAGTTGTCTAAGAGATTTTACCAGAATCTTCTTAGGCAATTTTTCGTGTTTGTTTTTATTCTACTCTCTTCGAAGTGGCTTGTCAACATTTTCAAATTAATTATTTTTATACCACTAATTAAGCCACTAATACTGCATATTTATTATTATTGAATGTGATTATAGCTGTGCTTTCATTATCATCAAATTCAACATTTTGAAATCCTTTTTCTAACTCTTCATACGCTTGGTCGTTATTTTTAATATTAAGCATCTTATGTAGGCAACTCCAAACTTCTTTTTCACCATTGCCAACTAACATATTATCATAAATTCCTTTTTTATAGTCTTCTTCTTTTAAAAACAACATTTCGTCTTGAAATTCCACCCCATAATAAATTATAAAATTAATTAGATCCATAAACATTTCTCTTTTTTTCATTATTGATCCCATCCTTTATTTATTCTTTCATATATTTCTATACTCCTAAAATTTGTTTTTATAAATACACCTTTAATTGGCTTACTTATATCATTCTCCCAATATTCTTCTTTACTTATTCTTCTGCCTAAACTATTATCATAATTTTTATCCAATCTAATTATATTTAAAGCTAAATATAACCTGTCCCTGTGATTTACCTTTCTATTTTCCATTACTTCCATGACTAGTTCTGTACGTCTCTTTTCCTCAACCGTTATATCTACTGCCATAGCTTTATCGAAAATTTCATTCCAAGTCAATGTGCCTACTAATTTTACGTCTTCCATCTTTTGATTGGTAAATATTTTTAATTCCATGTCCCAAACCTCCAATTAATAACTTATTTTACATTTATATATTAATTATAAGATTGTTTGGAACAGGAATATAGACTTTATATGATATATTTTTTGTCGAATCGCATTTTTCTTTTGTATATTAAATATTAAATATTAAATATTTAATTATTTTAAAAATAATATTGTACCGATTGGAGGGAAAACTCCAATTTGACAAATTACAATAGTAGGAATAGCTACTACTGCTACTGCTAAAACTATTTTAACTGCTTTTTTCATTTTTTTCACCCCCTTCAAAGTGGCTAAATCTCACATAATGTCACTAATTTTTCTCTGTTTTGTGTTTCTAAATTGATATTTTTATATATATAAATGAACATTTCAGCGTCAATGCTTATATTGTTCTTTATAATTATCTCACTTATTAGTTTTAAATTATTATAAAAATAATCTATATTTTCTATATTTTTGTAACATACTTTTTTACTTATTTTGAATATCTTAGTCAAAGTATTTTCGTCATTTATTTTTAAAGTTTCACAAGCTTTTATTATAAATTGAAAAAATTGTTCTCTCGTAAATTGATAGTATTCTTTATCAACTTCTATTAAATTAAAATATTTGTGAAATAAATCCATATCATTTTTAAATGAAGCAATACAACAAATATTAAATTTACTAGTTAATTCTTGACTTACATTTGTAGCATGTTCTAATATTCGGCAACTATTTATTATAGCTTCATCATATTTTTCTAAATTTACATTTATATTAGTAAGTAAATTATCTATATAATCTCTATTTGATATAGTATATTTAATTTTACTTACTAATTCTTTAGCTATTACATTCTGTCCTACCATACAGTATGCTGTTGCTGTATTCATATATATATAGTCTTTCATTTCTGTATCACTACAACAATCAATCTTATCTTTAATTACATCATAATATGTTATAATGCCATTCCAATCAATTTTGTAATATGCTACTCTTTGCAATTGTAGATAAGCATATACTAAACAACTATCATCCTTACTATTTTCTATAATTAAATAAGATAATATTGAAATACTATTTAGATTGTTGCTATAATCTTTTTTCAGTATCTCTATTGCTCTTTTAACATTGCTAAATTCATATTTTTCCTGAGTTAGTTCTAAAAATTTATCTATTTTATAATCCTTACTCATTTGTTTAAAACATTCTTCTAAGTCTACATCTAAGCCTTTTTTAAATATTAGTGAAGTTACTTCAAAGTCGAGTATCCCCTCAAGGTGTTTTTCCTTTATCACCTCGTTTAACTTTTTCTCTAGTGCAATTGCTATCTTAGAAGACATTTGGATTGCTCCACGTTCTATTCCAGTGACGTCCATTAGTCCTTCGCTTCTAATATCTTTTTGCTTTAACCCCAATGTTGTTCTTATATATCTTAAAGTCTCACCACCGTTCATTGTTATCGCCCCTTTTTTATTTAAATTGGATTGTTTTACCTTATATACTTATTATAAACTTACGTTTTGTGCGTGTCAACACTTACATAAAATTATTTCATAACATTTTATTTTGTACTTGCATGTGCTATAATTATAATAGCAGGAGGGATACAAATGGTAAAAATCAATCTTGAAAAGTATTTAGAAAAAGAAGAACGTTCACTACGCTGGGTAGCTAGCAAAACTGGTATCGCTGTATCTACACTTCAAAATATAAAGCAAGGAAAAACACAATCAATCAGTTTTGAAGTTTTAGAAAAATTATGTGATTTATTTAAATGTAGCGTAGCTGATATTATAGAGATATCTAAAGAAAATTAATATATGGGGTGCCAGCTAGCACTTCTTATTTTTTTGCATAATAAAAAGCCTAGATTTCTCTAAGCTTAATTATTAATGATATTCTGCTATTTCACAATCAACATGTACAATTTTATCATCTAATTTACAAAACTTTTCTAATTTTTGAATAGCACCACCTAATATAGGTGAATCATCGTTAGTCCAGTCACTCTTAATTATATTTCCATTAATATCTTTAAAAAACATATTAACCTTTACATAATTAATAGTATCAGATGAATTATTTTTAAGACCAATTACTACATTGTAATATCCATTTTTCTGATTATCCAAATAAGCATTAGTTATTGTCAAAGCTGGTTGTTTAATAATATCAGAACTTGAACTAGATGTACTTACTTCTGAATTGTTGATAGTATTAGGAATATTGTAACCTTCTTTATCTTGGATATATGCCAATATCCCTAATACCAAAACAAGTAAGCCTATGGAAGAAAGCATTATTTTCTTTTTAAATGGTAGTTTATTCATTTTTAATTTCATCCCCTAAAAATATACTTATATTTAAAATTATCTAATTTTGAAAGCTTGTAAGTGTTCCATTATCAAAATACAGGTAAATTCCACCAAATACATATTGTTCATGTGTCCCACTACTTGTAGTTGTTTTATTTATATGTTCGGGATATACATAATCTGTAAAGGCTATTACTTCGTCTTTTGTCATACCTATTTTTAATTCGTATCTTTCCATATTTTTATATAAATCAAAATAACGGTCTGCATGAGAATAAGCATATTTAAATTTCAAATTGGATAAGTTTTTTACTGTTAAATCATAATTTTTATTATTATATTTATTTAAAAAATCCATATATTCATTTACATATTTAGTTAATTGTTCTTTAGTCATATTGCTAATATTAATACTATTTACTTCATCTACAATTTTAGTATATTCATTGTCAACTTTAGCTTCTTCTTCCTTCTTTTTTAATTCATCTTGCTTTCTTTTTTCATCTTCACATTTTTGTTTATATTCTTCTGCTTGAGAAAAACTTGTAAATCTATTATCAGCACAAATGTCTACTATGGTAATCATATCATCTCTGTTATTCGGATCAGTTATAAAATAAGTATATGTTAATTCCCTTGCTTCATAATAATCTTCATTTTTTATTAAATGTTCCAATCTATTTTTCTTTGACTCTACAGACATCCCAAATCCTGTTGTGTATTGATATTTTTTAAAACCCACTACAGAAGTTATTAATATAATTACACTTATTCCAATAATTATCTTCTTTTTTAATGACAATTTCATATTTTTATAATCCCCTTTATTATACTGTTGCCAATAATACCTTTCTCTTTTCTGCGAATTCTTCTTCTCTTAAAAACCCCTTATCTTTTAACTTCGCTAATTATTCAATATCTTTATAAGTATTATTTTCTTTAACATTAGCCTCATTTTTTTATATCTCCGTGACAAATTATTTACCATATGAAGATTTGAATTTTTCTTCTAAAGAATTTAAATCTGATTCTAAATTAAATTTAACTTGTCTTTCATTTTCAATTTTTGTTCTCATTTCCTTTAATTCAATCATATCATCATTTATACCTGTTTCATTTAAAAGATACTTTTTGAAATATTCAACTTCTAATTCTTCTAATTCTTTGTATTTATTTGTAACTTTTTTTAGTTCATCTACTAATTCCTTATATGCTCTATTTTTAATTTCCTCTCCTACTGAAAAAGTATATCCACTCATATTATCATTTCCCCTCATAAAATATTAACCAGAACTTCATACCAGTTATAATGTATTTCTATAAAATAACTTAATATCCTTTTATTACATTTAAAATCAAAAATTTATTTTCATTTTCCTCTAACCTTTATATTTACTTGCTAAAAGACTATTTTTAATTACCTTAAAATTATTGCTTTAACAAACTAAACTTTAAATATATCCACTACAGCTCCAGTTATAGTTTCTAAAAAAGTAAATGGTTCTCTTACTCTTTTATTAATTTTGTTTATAATGTTATTAGTTTCATTTATTAATTGTTGTTGTTCTTTTAATAACTCTATAATACTATGTTCATTTTTTAAATGTTCATTAATTTTTTTCAAAAAATCCTCAATTTTAATGTTATCTAATGTATTTTTATAAATCGTTACTCTATGCCAACCATTATGTCGGTCTCTGCTTTCAAAACAAATTCCTTGTAGATTAAGATTATCATTCTCTAAATTTGTTATTATATTTTTAAATATTTCATCTGTAATAAAAATGCTATAACTACGATTTATATAAGGTTTATTTATTTGATCTTTTGCTGTATATATTGCATAATCCTTTTCTTTTATTAAATTTGAACAACAATTTTCTAATTCATTAATTAAGTATTCTTTTATTATTTCTAAATTTTCTTGATATTCATCAGCATATTTTAATAACTTAAACTCCAGTTCCTCACATTTATCAATAACATCTTGTTTAAGTTCAATTGATTCCCCATTAAATTTCATTTCTTCTATTAAAGGCATATACCTATCACAAGATGATGTTTTTATTAATTTAAAATCATCCCATTTCTTAGGATTACCATTTTTAATTCCATCAAGTAAATTAGAGAAATGCACACTAATATCTCTATATTTATTTCTAAGAATTTGACGGTCAGATTGATTTTTCCCTGATTTTAAACCAAGAACAAATGTTATAGAACTAACAACTAAACTTGTACTAAGACTTGTAATAATATTTTTAACTGTGTCATTCATAATTTAACTTCACCCCACATTATCTTTGTTGATATTCCCATAATTAAGATTATATACTAAATATTTAAAATTAACTACTTGACTTTAGATAATGCCAAGAGAATAATGTTTTAGATTGAAAGGTTTGAGCAAAAAAATTAATTTACCTACACTCACAAACAAAAAATGAATGTGAGCATAAGTAAATTAACTCTAAAGCTTATAATGTTTTGAGTTGAATAGGAATCACTTTAAATCTTTGTTATTAATTACATTTCTGTATAAGTAGTTTTACCATATTATACTTGTCCAATATGTTGAATTACTACTCTTTACCCGCCCTTTAGGACGCCAAGTAACCACCGAATCTATTATTTTATAGGGTATTGGCTGACACGCACCTACGTCATATAAACACCTTCCTAGCACTATAACAAAGATAATTAATACTAGCTTTATATAACGTGGTAACTTTATGCATTGGCTGACCAAACCACTAGATATTTTATAGTAGTTCTAGTGCAAAGACTACTAACTTATTGTCTAAAAAAGGCAACAAGAAACTAAGCCTCCAACCTTCCATTTTTAAAATTTTTGTGGTAAGCTAATTGTATCGGGTTTAACTTACCTTTCTAAATGGAAGGTGTAAGATTAATAAAACTATATTTAGTTTTTATAACTGATACTTTTGGCGAGTATCAGTTATTTTTTTATTGAATCACTTTTTAAGTTTTATATGTTTTGTCTCTTTATTTTTTCTTTGGATATCTTCTAATGGATTAAAAATCACTTCATCTTTCTTTAAATCTTGAGTTAATAAGTTAACGTAGTTCCTTAAAACCTCTAAATTACTATGACCTACAATCTTTTGTAACCTAATCAAATCCATGCCCAGTAATACACTCTTTTTACAGAACCAGTGCCTAAATTTGTGTATTCCTGTCCTTTGTATATTTCTTGAATGGTTGTAATCATCTAAAGCATGTGAAATACTTCTTGCTTTCATTTGCTCTCCTAAAACAGTAGGAAATAAATATATGCACTCCTGTGGTAAATACTCCAAGTATTCTTTAATAATATTACACATACTTGGTGATATTGGTACTGTTTGAGCCTTTCTGTTTTTAGTATGTCTATAATGACAGTATCCGTTTTCTACATTCAAATCTTCAAGTTGTATATTTATTAAAGTAGAACGTCTACAACCTGTATTACATAAGAAGCAAACACAAACCCAATTACGATACTCTACAAATGTACATTTTTTCAAGTTAGGCTTTACTAATAACTTTGATATCTCTTCATCTGTATACGCTTCTATCTCTTCTATATCTGCTTTAATTAAAGCTACTTTTATACAATCATCTATCCAGCCTTTATCTTTAAAAAACTTAATAACTGTCTTTAATGCTTTAAGCTGTATATTAATTGTGCTTTCTTTTATATCTCTTTCTTTAAGCCATAAAACATAATTATTAATATCTTCTTGTTGCAAGTTTTGTAATTCAGTATCCTTATCATAAAATTTGTAGAAACTGTATTTTGTTATTTCTCTATAATGTTTTTCTGTACTTGGTCTTAAATTTTTCATAACACAATGTTCTAATATAAACTGTTCAAATCCATCATCAAAAGTCTTATTAGTTCCCTTAGTTTTCATGTTTATTTTTTTCAACATATACCACCTCACACTTACAGATGTGAGTACATTTTTAGACACAAAAAAAATACACACATCCATAGATATTAAAATCTATTAGATGTGTGTATTTTTTTTGTATATCTTAAAGGTCAAAACCAAGGTTATAACCCTCTATTAAATTTCTTATCTTGTATGTTCTTCTATAGCAACTGCAACAGCAACTGTAGCTCCAACCATTGGGTTGTTACCCATTCCGATAAGACCCATCATTTCAACGTGAGCTGGAACTGATGAAGATCCTGCGAATTGAGCATCTGAGTGCATTCTTCCCATTGTATCTGTCATACCGTAAGAAGCTGGACCTGCTGCCATGTTGTCTGGGTGAAGAGTTCTTCCAGTACCACCACCTGATGCAACTGAGAAGTATTTCTTTCCTTGTTCAACACATTCTTTCTTGTATGTTCCAGCAACTGGATGTTGGAATCTTGTAGGGTTAGTTGAGTTACCAGTGATTGATACGTCAACGCCTTCCATGTGCATTATAGCAACACCTTCTCTAACATCATCACATCCGTAGCATTTAACCTTAGCTCTATCTCCTGTTGAGTAAGCTGTTTCTTTAACTACTGTTACTTTTCCAGTATAGTAGTCAAATTTAGTTTGAGCATATGTGAATCCATTAATTCTAGAGATTATGAATGCAGCATCTTTTCCAAGACCGTTTAATATAACCTTTAATGGCTCTTTTCTTACTTTGTTAGCTTTTTCAGCTATTTTGATAGCACCTTCAGCAGCTGCAAAACTTTCGTGACCAGCTAAGAAAGCGAAACACTTAGTTTCTTCTCTTAAAAGCATTGCTCCTAAGTTTCCGTGTCCAAGTCCAACTTTTCTATCATCAGCAACTGATCCAGGGATACAGAATGCTTGAAGTCCTTCTCCGATTGCTTCAGCAGCATCAGCAGCAACTGTACAACCCTTCTTTATTGCTATAGCAGCACCTAAAATGTATGCCCAACATGCATTTTCAAAACAGATTGGTTGAGTAGATTTAACTATGTCATAAACATTTATACCCTTTTCATCACAAACTGCTTTAGCGTCTTCTATAGTTTTCATGCCATACTTTTCAAGTACAGGTGTAATTTGATTAATTCTTCTTTCATAACTTTCAAATAATGCCATTATAGTGTCCTCCTTTTTTTACTAATTATTATTCATGTCTTGGATTTATTTTTCTTACAGCTTCATCAAATCTTCCGTATTGAGAAGTTGCTTTTGCTAGAGCTTCATCAGCAGCAGTTCCCTTTGTGATCATTTCCATCATCTTACCAAGGTGAACGAACTTGTATCCGATTATTTCATCAGCAGCATCTAGAGCTACTTCTGTAACATATCCTTCAGCCATTTCTAAGTATCTAGGTCCTTTAGCTAATGTTCCGTACATAGTACCAACTTGGCTTCTTAGACCCTTTCCTAAATCTTCAAGACCTGCTCCTATAGGTAGTCCACCTTCAGAGAATGCAGTTTGAGTTCTTCCGTATACTATTTGTAAGAATAATTCTCTCATTGCTGTATTTATAGCATCACATACTAAGTCTGTGTTTAATGCTTCTAATATAGTCTTTCCTGGAAGTATTTCTGAAGCCATTGCTGCAGAGTGAGTCATTCCTGAACATCCTATAGTTTCAACTAGAGCTTCTTGAATAACTCCATCTTTAACATTTAAAGTTAACTTACAAGCTCCTTGTTGTGGTGCACACCAACCTATACCATGAGTTAAACCTGAAATATCTTTTACTTCTTTAGCTTGTACCCATTTTCCTTCTTCAGGAATAGGTGCTGGACCATGATTTGGACCTTTAGCAATTACACACATTTCTTCAACTTCTTTTGAATACATCATATTGTTTACTCCTCCCTAATATTAAACTTTGACCTTATATCTTTAACAAAAAAAAATACTGGTCATTGGTTGTCCCAGTGGGTCAAATTTTATTTAGCTCATGTTTATTCTAACAAATTTATCCCCCTATTATCAATACTTTTCAGAAATTTTTAGATATATTGGACTAATTTCCTCATTTATTTGGATTCTTTTTACATATAATAGGGTTTTATTCCAACAAAAAAACTTTTTTTAAATTTTTCTTGCACTTCCATAACCTATATGCTATTATAATAAAGGACTTGCCGCTGTGATGGAATTGGCAGACGTAGTGGACTCAAAATCCACCGGTAGCGATACCGTGCCGGTTCGAGTCCGGCCAGCGGCACCATATCGAAAACTGTGTTACTTGATTTTTATCTTGTAATGCAGTTTTTTGCATGTTTCTTATTATATGAACTTTTCCTATTGAACTAAACTACAAAAATAAGACCACTTATATTAAGATATAATTACATCTTCTATATAAGTGGTCTTAAACAAATTTGCTATTTTAAATCTTTTGCTTTTGCTATCTTATTAAATGACTATTTTTCTCTGTTTAACTTAAAACAAATATAACGATTTATTTTAAGTTCTGCATATCTGTTAGTAATTTATCTAGTTGTTCTGCTGCAGATACTATTGTATTTGCATCTATTGTGCTTGCCTTTGAAGCTGATTGTATTGCGCCCATAGGCACCTCAATTTTTTCATAAAGTGTAGCATTCTTTTGTTTTACTATCTCTTCACTCGTGCTCCAATATTTTTCTAATCTTGCAACATATTTTGTAACTTTCTCTTTATTAACTGGTGATGAGAATTTTTTAATTTTTGCTAGAGCTGTTTTCATGTCTTGTGGTGCTGATGAAAAAGAAATAGATTTTTGTAATTGATTTAATTCTTTATCCAATTCTTCAATTGATGCAGATAATGATTTTGTATCAAGGGGGGATATCTTTACACCTGCATTAATAGCTCCTAGTGGAGATTCAACTTTTTCATAAAGATCCTTATAGCTATCTTTTATTCCATCTTCAATTGGTTTCCAGTTTTCTTCTAATTTTTCTGAAGTTTTTATTGCCTTATCTTCTTCTTTGCTCTTTAATTGATCATTCATTTCTTTTAATGCATTTCTCATATTCTCAAGTCCAGTTGTAGTTGCATCAATTTTTTGTAGCTTCACTAGTTCTTCATCTAATTTGTCTATTGATTTATTTAGAACTTTTGAGTCTAGAGGTTTAACCTTAGATGCAGCTTCAATAACTTCTAGTGGGTCTTCAATCTTAACGTATAAATCTAAGTACTTATCTTTTAAATCATCCTCAAATTTTTCTTCAAACTCCTTCCAAGATTCCTGTAACTTTGTCCCACCTTCGCTAACTTTATCTTCTTGGTTTTTTGATAATTGAACTCTCATATCCTTAAGAATATCTCTCATATCCTTACTTTTATCATTCATAGTTAATTCTTTCTTCTCTTGACCTGAAGTTTTTTCTGTGCTCTTTGTTGAATTGTTTTGTTGTGTTTTTTGAACTCCACATCCAGTCATTGTAATTGCCATGCCCAAAGTTGCTATGAATAATAATTTTCTTACTGCTTTCATAAATTGCTCCTCCATTTGCTTTTCAATCATGTTTTTTTCTTTTGATTTAATTTGTTTTTAATCTATTATGTAGTGTGACTACAACTGCTATAATAACTAATAACACCTGAGGTATTAATCCTTGCCATGTAGGATATACTGCTAAGGCTGATATTGTAGGTAATGAATCATTAGATGTTGCTGGTAATACTCCAGCTAATTGAAGACCATTAATCCCCATTCCTGTGAATTTTAATCCCAAATAGAATACTAATATACTAGATACAAGGAAAAATGGCTTCATTGGGATATGTAACCCGACTTTCAACATTAATATAGCTATTATTATAAGTATTGCAAATCCTAATGCTATTCCTAAAAACAAGTCAGTTAATTTAATTGAAGATGCCATTCCTATATAGAAAAGTACTATTTCAGTTCCTTCTCTAAATACTGCTAAAAATGCTAAAAATCCTAAAGAGAACAAGCTTCCATTAGCTAATGACTTATAACTTTTGTCTTGTATACCATGATTACGTGAAGACACTTCTGATTTACTATGTAGCCAATAACTTACATAAATAAGCATTATAGCTGCAAATACGCCTGTACATCCTGAAATTAAGAAATTATTGTTTCCAAAAGTTCCTGATGTAAATAAAAGTTTAACTAAAACAGCTAGTACAATACTTACTATACTTCCAATTACTACACCACCATATATCCAAGATTTCTTATCTTCTTGGTCGGATTTCTTAAGAAAACCTAGTAGTGCAATTACAACTAAAAGTGCTTCTAAACCTTCACGAAGTATTATTGTAATTACATCTACTATTCCGTATGATGTATTTCCCTCTAATAATGATAAGTATCCATGCATTCTATCAATAACCTTTACTGCCTTATCTTTTTGAATTGGCTCTACGGTAAGATATGCTTTTGCACTAACCATATCTCTCTCAGCATCATCATAAACAGTTTTTGATTTTGTTAAAACTATGCCTTCAACATCTAACCAAGATGAACTAAATGTATCCATAGTTTTAATGGCTGAGACATTATCTCCACTTTCAATTTGACTCTTCGCTTTTTCTAAAAGTTCTACTAAATCTTTTATACTTGTTGCTTTCCCTTTAGCTTTTTTTTCTCCACTATTACCTTCACCTGCTATAAATGCTTCATTAGTTTTTTCCAAGTCTTTCAAAGCAGTTATAACTTTATCTTTTTGTACTGGGTCTTGAGTAAATAAAAATTTAACCATTCCCATTTTTCCTTCAATATCCCCATAAGCTTGTTTAGATTGTTCTTTAACTCCATCTTCCAATTCACCCCAAGCTTGGTTATATTCATCATATAAATCTCTCCCCTTCGAAAGATCACCAGATTTTACAGCTTCTATTGATTTTTCAATAAAGAAATTGCTTTTAGACAGTTCCTCCTTAGCATCTGCTGCAAATGCTTTAATAGTAAACATTGGCAATATTAAAAATGCTGCCAACACTAACATAAATAATTTACGCAAAATATCACTTCCTTATCTTTTGTTAATTAAATTTTAATCTAAGTTAAATATTTCTTGTTAAGGCGCTCGCAATTGATAACAATTATCAATTTAACTTGATTCTCATTATAAATTATGTCGAAAAATAATGCAAGTTATTTATAAAATAAAATTTCAATAGAAACCATGCTATTTATACATTAATATTAATTATTTCTTTTGATTTTTAATCATAATAAAAGAAGCCTAGAACAAAACCTAAGCTTCTTTTGAAACATTTTATAATATCATTTTTCTCTATCAAAGATTCCTTAATTTATGATGCCATAAATCACGAACAGATACCTGAACATTAACAATCTTTAAATTGTTCCATAATCTCTATAAATTTATCTTCTCTGCTTATAAAAGCGTCAACTACATCCGGATCAAAATGAGTTCCTCTTCCTTCAAGAATAATAGCCTTAGCATCTTCATGGGTAAATGCTCCCTTATAAACTCTTTTACTGATAAGAGCATCATACACATCACTAAGTGCCATAAGTCGACCAGATATCGGGATATCTTTATTTGATAATCCTCTTGGGTATCCGGAGCCATCCCACTTTTCATGATGAGTTAATGCAATCTCCTTAGCTAAGGTTAAGAAGGATTCCTCTCCTAATTCTTTTATACCAACCATTAATGATTCTCCACCATAAATTGTATGTTTTTTCATTTCTTCAAATTCTTCATCTGTAAGTTTTCCTGGCTTAAGTAAAATACTATCCTTTACTCCCACCTTTCCAATATCATGTAATGGCGCTGATTTATAAAGAAGTTCTATGTATTCGTCTGTAAGCACATCTTCATATTCTTTATTGCTGCGTAATTCCAATGCTAATTCTCTTATATATTTCTGCGTTCTTTTTATATGCTGACCAGTTTCAGGATCTCTTGTTTCAGCTAAAGCTGCTAAGCAATATATAGTAGCAAAATTAGTTTTTTCAATGAGTTCAGTTCTCTCTTTAACCTTTTGCTCTAAAATAATATTTTGACCCTCTAGCATTAATCGTGCATCTTCTAGCTTAAGTTGAGTCTTAACCCTAGCTTTCACTTCAATAATTTCAAAAGGCTTAGTTACATAATCCACTGCACCTAAAGAAAAACCTTTGAATTTTGAATCGCTATCAGTTATTGCAGACAGCAAAATCACAGGTATATGGTTTAACTCTGAAGTTTCCTTTAGTCTTTTTAAAACTTCGTATCCATCCATTTCTGGCATCATAATATCTAAAAGAATTAAATCTGGTTTTTGTTCTTCAGCTAGTTCAAGAGCCTCTGCACCATTGATAGCAACAATTAATTCATATTCATCTTGAAGTGCTTCCACTAAAATATCAATATTCATTTCTGTATCTTCTACTATCATTATTGTTTTTTGTCTATCCATTATTTTGCTCCTTTACAACTTCTATTAGTTCCTCAACCATTACCTTAGCCTCTTTGAAACGATAGCGGTCTACAAGCTTCTTTATTTCTCCAATTTGAGGCAACGAATTAATATCTTTAGTATTGACTACTAAATTATTCATACTTTCCTTTACTTCTTTAGCACGAGCTTTTTGTAAATCTTCCAGTAATTTAACCAAAGCTTCATACACATCAAAATTAGAAATCACTTGATTTTCTTCTAACTGGTCTTTGTGTAAAATTTGTATAATTTCATTTAGTAATTCCTCATTTAATGCAGAAAGTATCACAAGATTTTTCTTTAAGCTTTCATCATCATAAGATTCATAATCCTCTTCAAACTTAACTACAAATTTATTAAGCTTCATGGCTCCTATATTCCCTGTAACACCTTTAAGGCTGTGAATATATCGTTTAGCATCATCGTATTTTTCATTTAGTATCATATTCCAAAACTCTTTTTGCAAGTTTGTATAACTATCCTGATATCTTTTCAATAAATCACAATAGAACTCTTCCTTATTACCAAAACGAATTAATGTTTTATCAAAAGCTAAAATTTTAGTTTCCTCATTAATAATTTTCTTTAAAGGCTTTTCAATATTTTTATTGTCATTTGGCGCCAACCACTTAGCTAATGTTGTAAACAACCATTCTGGATCAATAGGTTTTGAAATATAATCATTCATACCACATTCTATACTCTTTTCACGATCACCCTCTAGTGCATTAGCTGTCATTGCTATAATAGGAAGCTCTGAACTTGGATAGCTTTCTCTTAAAATTTTAGTAGCTTGATAACCATCCATAATTGGCATTTGCATGTCCATAAGAACCATATCGAATTTATTAGCATTAACATATTTGATTGCCTCTTCACCATTGTTTGCAATATTTACATGAACACCAACTTGTTCCAAGATATCTTTTGCAACCAATTGGTTTATATCATTATCCTCTACCACTAATATTCTCTTATCTTTTAACAACTCTTCAAACTTTTTATTATTTACGCCATTAGAATCTATCCCTATCTCTTTCTCAGCCTTTATATTGTTCTCATCATCCGAAGATAATTTAAAAACATTTATTACAGCATCAAATAATAGCGATTGATTAATAGGTTTAATAAGAAAGTTTTTAATACCTAATTGATTTGCCTGATTATAATAACTTTCACGACCTATGGCACTTATAAATATGGTGTTAGGCACATCAATTTCCGTATTAACTATTAACCTCTTATACAAATCAATTCCTGATAACTCTGGCAAATTAAAATCTATAAAGAGTAAATCAAAGTTCTCTTTTTTTAGTAACTCAATAGCTTTAAATGGGCTATTAATTGCTGTTACTTTAAATTTAAATGATTTTAGCATACGTTCAAGTACCATTAATGAAGTTTTATTATGATCAATAATTAATACTTTTTTATTCTGCAAATCAGGATACTTTTCATAATTTGGAGTTATTACGCTAGAAACCTTATCACACTGTATAGTAAAGTTAAAAGTAGATCCTTGTCCATATTCACTTTCTACCCAAATATCTCCATTCATAAGTTCTACTAATTGCTTTGAAATTGTCAATCCAAGACCTGTTCCACCATATTTCCTTGTTGTAGAATTATCTGCTTGAGTAAATGCTGTAAATAATTTTGTTATTTGCTCCTTAGTCAACCCAATTCCTGTATCAGCAACACTAAAGTGTAACTTAATCTTATTTTCCTGTTCCTCAGAAACTTTAGCTGAAACATTCACTGTCCCTTTACTTGTGAACTTAATTGCATTTGTAGTCAAATTAGCTATTATCTGTTCTAAACGAAGAGGATCTCCTTTTAATACATCCGGCACTCCTTCTTCTATATCAAAATTAATTTCAATACCTTTATTAATTGCTGAATCTGTATATAAATTTGATACATTCTCAAATACCTTATACAAACTAAAGTTAATATTCTCCACTGCTAACTTTCCAGCTTCAATTTTGGAAAAATCTAAAATATCATTAATAATTCTAAGTAATAACTTTGATGAAGATTCTATCTTGGATAAATAATTCTTTTGAGACTCATTTATTTCAGATTGTCCCATTAAATGAGTAAGGCCCATAATAGCATTCATAGGTGTTCTAATTTCATGGCTCATGTTCGCTAAAAATTGACTTTTAGCTAAGCTTGCTTCTTCTGCTACTTCCTTGGCATTCTTAAGCTCTACTTCATTTCTTTTAATTCCAGATATGTTTTGTAATATACCTACAAACCTTATTAACTTTCCAAATTCGTCTTCTATAGTTTGTCCAGTAAATGAAAGCCAGGTATTTGGATCTGATTTTAACCTAAATTCTTTGTGATACTCCTGTCCCACTGAGGGTAAATTATCTGCACATAATTTTATGTTGTTTAATATATCTTCTTCAAATATATACTCCTCAAAATCTCCATCACACCTGATCCAATCTACGCCTTCTTCAATGCATTGCCTATATTGTGGAGCATTAATTAATTCAAGAAATACACTATTTACTATAAATACATTACTAACACAATCCATATCATATACACCAATATGCGAAGATTCCATAGCAATTTTAAATCTATCTTCAGAGATAGTTAAGTTGGTAGTCGCTTCAATTAATTCCTTAGTTCTCTCTTGTACATGGCATTCCAATTCATCATTTAAAACAATTAGATTTTCTTCAGCCTTTTTACGTTCATTAATCTCATTATTAAGTGCCTTTAAGTTATTTCTAATATTATTAGCCATTTTATCAATAGTACTAGCAAGTATTCCTATTTCATCTTTACTTCTCTTAAGGTCATCAGGAATCTCAATATAATTAACAGTATCTGATTTTTCAATAATCTCTACCATTCGAGTTAATGGTTTTGTAACAAAATTGGTCATCTTATTTGCAATAATAAAAATCAAAGCAGAGATACAAATAGTAATTGTAAGAAAAATAATTAATATAAATTTCATTGCATTCGCAAAACTTCCATGCTCCTCCATATTGGTGACCAAATATAGATTTTCAGTGTTAGGAATTTTTGCATATACAAAACTATTTTGGCTATCTTTAGAGTTTATAGATGCTATTTCTCCAAAATTATTACTATTAATGTCTTTTTTAAAATTTTCAATATCAATTGTAGGATTCTTCTGTACATTTGTCTTTGCAACTACATTTCCAACTGAATCCAAAATCCACATTTTATCTAACTTTTCAATTTTCGTTTTACTTAGAGATTCTATAACTCCTTTAACACTAACGCAAACACTAAGAGTTCCTTTCGCTTTTCCATCATCATCTAAAACTTTTATACCTGCAAAAACTACATACTGTCCTAACTTTTCATTATAAATTGTTTTAGAATTAACTGAAATACCTTCGCTATTAGATAATTGCTTTTCATAATCACTAGATGCCTTTATGTTATATTTATTATAATCATACTCCTCACCTGTTGATGACTTATACCTAATTTCTAATATAAAATCTTTATGCTTGCTCATTTGATTATCAATTTCTTTTTTAATAGTTGAAATATCACCATTTTTAAATGGTTGAGTGCTACTGAGTAACTCTAGTAATTTACGCTGTTCATCAAACTCATAACCTAAACAACTAACTTTACTATCAATAACATGGTTTCCCATTCCTCCTATAATTGGCTTCATTTTTATGTTTAGCTGGAAATACATGAAAATACTCAATACCATTAAGATTCCAAACATAAGCAATGCATAAGTTGCTCTTAACTTATTTTTGTACGATTTATTAATAAAATTGCTTTTTAGCATGAAATCACTCCTCATTAGTTATTTTTAACTAAACTATTTTTTGATTATTGTAAAATTTAAATTCATTTGTTTTACATTCAATATATTATTACATATTGTAACATATATAACAATAATAATCGTTAATTCAACTTAATCCAACTATCTTATCTGAATTTATTGCATAAAAGAAAAAACTGTATTACCTAGCTAAAAGCTAAGCAATACAGTTTTTATATATTTTTTATTTTTATTATTTATTTAGTTTTTATAGTCCTTGTTCGTAAGTTTCTATCATGTGTTTAACCATGTATCCACCTACAGTTCCATTTTGTCTAGAAGAAAGGTTTCCCTTATCTAGAGTTTCATAATCACTTAATCCAACTTCTGATGCAACCTCAGTTTTTAATGCGTTTAAACCTTGTTTTGCTCCTGGTACTAAAGTTCTGTTTGATCCACTATTGTTTGATGCCATAATACATCGTCCTCCTTTAGTTAATTATTTATTGGATGCTATTATCTTTAGCATTTTGAAAAAATATAATCTATTTAAATGATGGAAAACATAGTATTAAAGAGCTTTTTTTAGATAAGATTAGCTTTTTTTCTTTTTTCCATATACTTTGGTACATTAATACTTCTATGAAGTCTTAAATATTTTTCTTTAGGCATTTACATAACAATTAAACTTGTAAATCTTAAACTCTGCTTTTTTACTATTATCTCTTACTTATTCATAACATGACTTTGATGAAAAGTATTTCTTAATTCCTATATATAAACTACGAAGAAATTATTAAGAAAATCTGCCATAATTCTAATTAAACCCTAAATATTTCTCGTATTAATAAGTTTATATTTCAAATAATAATTATGTAACTAAATTAAATTCTTAGTTACGTTTTTCTCCAAAATATTAAATTCAATTTTTCAAAATCATCATATAAGGAGTGATTATTATGGATAAAGAAAAAATATCACCTATTCCAGCACGAGGAGATTACCCTGAAGGAATTTCACCTGATCCACATTCAAAGGGAGCTAGCAAGGATGAAACTGAAGCTTTAAAGGATCTTTATCTTCCAAACTCAAAAGCCGACCATAGTCCAAGCGAAGAAAATATTGATCGCGCAAATGGATTAAATCCCTCTACACCACATTATTAAAACTATGCTTATATATAAATAAAATAAGCCCATATCAATTATCTTTATTGATATGGGCTTATGATAAAAATTTACATAACAAAAATATCATTACAACAACTAGTATCCCCGATATACATCTTCTTTTTTCAAATAGCCACTGTCAATCAGAACTTTGTCTATATTGCTTTTATCTACAAGCATAGGCTGAATTAGAATTGTAGGTACATTCCTCTTGCCATTATTTGTAGTTGTATCTGTAACTAACGTTTCATTATCTGCTAATTTTACTGCAACATCTATTGCAGCTTTTGCTAATTCTCTTGTATCTTTAAATACTGTCATTGACTGAGTTCCTTCAATTATTCTTCTAACAGCTTCTATATCTGCATCTTGCCCTGTCACCGCTACCTTTCCCGCTAATCCTTGTTCTTGCAACGCTTGAATTGCAGCTCCTGCTGTAGCATCATTAGGTGCTAATATTGCATCTATTTTATTATTATTTTTGGCTAAAGCTGCTTTAACTACATCATAGGCAATGCTTGGCACCCATCCTTTAATTACTGCATCTTCAACTATCTTTATGTTGCCTACAAAAACTAAAGGCTGTATAAATTCCATTGCTCCTTCTTTGAAGTTAACATCTGGGTCTCCTGACATAATAACATAATTTCCTCTTGGAACCTTTGAAACAAGATACTGTCCTTGCAGTTCACCAACCCTTAACCCATTAAAAGCAACAAAAGCATCTATATCACTATTTTTTAATAACAAATCATAATCTACTACCTTAATCCCTGCTTTATGAGCTTTTTCAACAAGCTCAATTCCTGTTACGGGATCTAAGGGTAGAATTATCAATACATTTACTCCCTGTGAAATCAAATTTTCTACTTGTTGAACTTGCTTATTCACATCAAAATCTGCACTTTCGAACTTTATAGTAATATTTTTTTCTTTTGCATATGCTTCCATAGCCTGTCTATCTCTAATCCATCTTTCTTCTCTTTGATTAGGTAGAGATACTCCAATAACTAATCCTCCTTGCCTATTCAAATTATTGAAATAATCTTTCTTTAAATGTCTACTATGAACAATTAATTCTAATATATCTATATCAACATAATGAACTGGCATAAAAAAACTATCTGGTATGGATAGATACATATTTATCACCTATTTATCAATTCATTTATCTATTAATTAGTATATTTACGTTCTTGCAATCTGATACTACATTAGCAATGATAAATATAAACTAATGAGGCTGGTACAAAATAATTAATACTTTGTACCAGCCTTGCTATGTTGCAAACTTATATTAAATTAATATTATTTCTTTTCAACAACAATTAAAATAGGTGACTCCTCACTCCTATTAAAAAAACTATGATACATGACTCCAAACTTAGATTTAGGCAATAAACCCAAATAGGGTAAAATAATATTTTCTTCTTCTTTTCCTTCTTCATGCCCTCTATAAAGACAGATTGTCATTATTCCACCATGACTTAACAACTCAAGCCCTTCTTTTATACTTGTAAAAGATGTTTCACACTTTGTTGTAATATTTTTATCTCCACCAGGCAAAAATCCCAAATTGTACATAATACAATCAACAGGCTCGTCCACATATTGTTTTAATAAATGATGGGAATCATTTATTATTGTAACATTATCAGATTTTCTTTTAATATATCCATCACAGGCAGATTTTTGAATTTCGAATGAATAAACTTTTTTAAAAGTATTTGAAAGAAAATCTGTATCATACCCATTACCTAAAGTTGCATCTATTGCTACTTCTTTATTTTCTAAAAACTCTTTTATGATATGATGGGAAATTATACTTATATCCCCAACATATTTGAACATACTTTCATCTCCTCAAATAAGTACAATGTTTCAAACAATAATTTCCCATATATTTTAACATAAAATAACTATTAATTTAATGCTGATTATATTTTTCTTCTAATGTTCTTTATCACAAAGCCACTATTAGGCAACGTAGGAATTCTAGACAAGCTATACTTTAAATCCTGTTCTGGAACTACAAATTCAATCTTATTAACAAGAAAATCCAAACTTGTTTTCATGATTTCTATTGTAATGCCTTCTCCTGGACATCTATGCCCTTTTGCAGGGTTTCCTCCCCCTTGTGGAATAAAATCAAATAGCTGATCCTTTCGTTCCATAAAACGCTCAGGTTTAAATTCTTCTGGATTATTCCATATCCTATGATCATGATCTGTACCATAAACATCAAGTAATACCAGAGTTCCTTCCTTAAACACACAGTCATTCCAAATGAAATCCTTTTTGGCCCTTGCACCTAAGAATGGAGTAAAGGGATAGAATCGTCTAACTTCTTGGACAAAAGCCTTAATATACTTTTCATCTCCAACTGATATTCTTCTTTCACATTCAGGATTTTCATATAAAGCTAAAGCTTCAAAAGTAATATATGTAGCTATAGCTACTATAGGTCTTAATATATTAATAAGTTCTACTGCAGCTATCTGGGAATTCATGAGTCCACCATAAAATTCTCTATGATATGCCATTACAAAAAGCGGTGTTCCTTCGGCTACTAACAATCTACCCGTTCTTACATCCTCTACTACACTTCTTATCCAATCTTCTGTTCTAGATCTCGCTCTTTTCCCTTTCCAATATCTAGGACCAACACCCCCAAATCCATCTACCATTGAGTAAAAATCATCTGCTCTATACTTTACATCAGATTCATTTAATGGAACTCCAGCCCAAAAGCACGCTACCTTGCATAGAATCTCTTTTACTTCATCAAATAATACTATTGATTCTGCGCCCTTCCATTTACTTATTGAATTTTCCCATTCCTTCATTACAAGGTCAGCAAGTTTTTTTTCATTGGCTTCTGTCATCTGTGACATGAAAAGTTGTTTCCTTTTAGCATGCTCTGTGCCATCCATTGATTGTACAGTATGCATACCAAACAATGTTTTTTGAACTCTCTTTGGTGCCACACCTTTTCTCATAAAAAGTTCCTCATTATAAAAAAGTTTTGAAGCCTCCTCTCCACTCATACAAATTACTTTTTCTCCAAGTAAATGAGTTTCAAATATGCCACAATGAAATTCATCCATTCTATTTTTAATGAAAAGATACCCATCTTTCATTAAGCTAAGAGTACTATCAAGACTTTTATCATGTACAACCTGTTCTTTCATTAACATAAATCTCTCTCCTTCTGTGATGATTGAAAAATATATTTGTGAAATTATAGAAATTTTCTTTGTGGCTTTAGTGTTTCTCAACATTAGAAAATTATTCATGTAATAAATCAATAAGTCTTATTATATTTTCAGCTGTACTCTCAATATTCTCTTGACCTTTGATTAAAGCTTCATCTATTGAAGTCGCTCCTTTTAGGATGCCAAATATAGAATCAATTCCTTTTTCATATAAGCATTCTATACCTTCACCAACTCTTCCAGCTAGTGCAATTACTGGCTTATTGTATTTTTTAGCTACTGTAGCCACTCCTAAAGGTGTCTTTCCATATTGAGTTTGGAAATCAATACTTCCTTCTCCCGTCCAAACCATATCAGCATCTTTAATCTTTTCTTCAAGGCCAGAATACTCTATTACCATTTCTATTCCTTTTTTTAAAGTTCCATTTAGGAAGGCCATAAGACCAGCACCTAATCCCCCTGCTGCCCCAGAGCCTGGTTCATCTAGAACATCCTTACCAAGTTGGGCTTTGATTATCTGTGCATAATGTTTTAAGTTTCTATCTAGTATTTCCACCATTTCTTTAGTTGCTCCTTTTTGTGGTCCGAACACATTTGAAGCTCCTCTCTCTCCACATAATGGATTATTAACGTCACAAGCTACCTCTATTGTTACTTCTTTTAATCGAGAATCTAAATTAGTTAAATCAATTTTATGTAATTTTCCTAACTCTTCACCACCAAAGCCTATTTCTTTCCCTTCTTCATCTAATAACTTACCACCTAAAGCTTGTATAACTCCAGCACCACCATCATTTGTGGCGCTTCCACCAATCCCTATCAATAACTTTTTCACGCCATGGTCTAGGCAATATTTTATAAGCTCACCAGTACCATAAGTTGTAGTTATTAGCGGATTTCTTTTTTCCGTAGGTACAAGTTGTATACCACTTGCACTAGCCATTTCTATTACTCCTATTTTCCCTGTTCCTAATATCCCATATTGAGCTTCTACTTCATTTCCAAGCGGACCAGTCACACTAACCGAATGCACTTCACCATTAGTTGCATCTACTAATGACTGCATAGTTCCTTCTCCTCCATCAGCCATAGGTATATGCACACAAGTAATTTTTCTATTTGCTTTCTTTATTCCTCTTTCCATTGCTGCACAAACTTCTTTTGCTGTCATACTTTCTTTGAAAGAATCTGGTGCTAATGCAATCACTAAATCTTTTTTCATCTCGATTCTCCTAACCTAAATTATTTATTATTTTAATATTAGCACTATGGATACTACTATTCTAGTAAACCATTCTCTCTCTTATTAACATTCTATTTGCTTAAAAAAAGTACAAAAGACTACTATTAATATTAAGTAGGTATAATTTTCCCCTCTAATAGCAGTAATTGGTTCAAATTTGAATTATTCTTTAAGATTCATAATTATTATAGACACTACAAATTAAATTGATTAAAATTATCCTTATATAGCATGAACTTTGGAAGGAGAATTTCAATGATATTTTATTTTTCTGGCACTGGAAATTCCTTATGGGCCGCTGAAAAACTCTCTATTTCTCTAAATGAAGAACTTATCTCTATATCAGATGCAATAAAAGATAATAATTATGAATATACACTTGCTGATGATGAAATGATTGGTTTTGTGTTTCCTATTTATGCATGGGATGCACCTAAATTTGTAATTGATTTTATAGATAAACTTAAATTAAAGAACTGCAATGCTAATTATACTTTTGCAGTTAGTACATGTGAGGCTAATGTTGGGCTTACCATAAAAAATTTAAGCAAAACTTTAGAATACAAGTGTTTAAAATTAAATAGTGGTTTTTCACTGCTTATGCCTAGTAACTACAACATACTTTATATAACAAAATCAGAAAACTCAATAGATTCTATATTAGATATGGCAGAGCAAAAACTTGAGGAAATAAGCACAATTATTAAAAAACGAGAAGATAAGATTGAAGTTGTTTTGGGACAATTTGCATTTTTGAAAACTAAATTAGTTAATCCCTTATTTATTAAGTATGGACTTAATACAAAAAAATTCTTTGCCAATGAAGCTTGTGTATCTTGTGGTCTTTGCGAAAGAATTTGTCCTACAAATAATATTAAATTAGAAGGAAAACCAATATGGGGAAGCAATTGCACTCAATGCTTAGGTTGTATTAACAGATGTCCTAAGCAAGCTATCCAATATGGAAAGAATTCAAAGGATAAGCCTAGATATTATAATCCTAGGTGCAAATAAGTATAAACCAAAAGAATCTCTAGTTACTAATATCACTAGAGATTCTTTTTATAACTTCTTATCAAGTTCAACTAAGATTCAGGTGGGGTTTGATCCCCATCTGAATCTTAGTTGAACTTATCCAGGAGCGTGCAGCCGTTATCTCCAACTTAAAGAAGTTGGAGTGTTACGGATGCTAGCTATCGGATAAAATTTATTTAATCACATGCTAATTCATTATATACAACATTTTAGCACATAATTAATTTCTAATCGTAAATTTTCTTATCATTGTATTCAAGGCTTCAACTTGTGCTGTTAATTCCTCACTTGCTGCAGCACTTTCTTCGGCTATTGCTGAATTTGATTGAACAACATCTGAAATTTGTATTATTCCATCATTTATTTGCTTAATAGCTTGTGCTTGTTCTTCAGATGCAACTGTAATATCATTAACTAATCCTGTAGTTTCATTCACATTATCTGCTACTTGAAACAAGTTTATTGCTGTATTATCTGCCAATAATCTTCCTTGGTTTACAGCCTGCATACTTATATTGATAAGTTTTGCAGTTTGCTTTGCTGCTTCTGCACTTTGATTAGCTAATTTTCTTACCTCTTCTGCTACCACTGCAAAACCTTTTCCTGCTTCACCAGCTCTAGCTGCCTCTATTGATGCATTTAGCGCAAGCAAATTGGTTTCTTCTGCTATATCATCAATAGTAACAATAATACTGCTGATATCTTTAGACGCTCTTTCAATATCATCAATTGCATTTACTACTTCCTTCATCTGATTTGTACTTTGCTCAATATTACTTACTAATTTATGTGTAATTTCATTAGTATTTGCTGCATTTTTAGCATTTCTATCTATTTTTTCACTTACCTCTTGCATTGAGGCTGAAAGTTCTTCTATAATACTCGCCTGCTCTGTTGCCCCCTCTGATAAAACTATTGAGGTGCCAGCAACCTGCTCTGATCCAGTATTAACTTGTTTTGAGGCTTCATTAAATTCATTAAACACTTCATTCAAAGAATCTAAAATAGTATTTATAGAATCTTCTAATTCTATGAAATCCCCTTTATATTCAACTTTAGTAGCTATATCTAGATTTCCCTTTGAAATACTTTCCAAAATATCTGATATTTCATAAATATAACTTCTAAGACTTGTTATCATTATAGAAAATGAATTTGCTAATTCTCCAATTTCATCCTCTGAGGATATATCTATTGAAACATCTAATTCTCCCTTTGAGATTTTTTCTGCTACCTTTGCTATTTCCTTTATAGGATTTCCTATAATTTTAGATAGATACATTGCTAAACGTACAGTAAATATACAAGCTATTGCTATTGCTAGTACAATAATTACACTTGCTATTATCTGCATCATTTTTAGCTTGTCTACAACCTTATTGCCTGTATTGATACTTGCTTTCATAAGATTTGAGATATCATCAGTTATTTGATTCATCATAGGTGTAGCTTTTTCTCTAAGTGATTTTAATGCTTCATCACTCTTTTTTGCCATGCTCAAATTTATAACTTCAATCTTAACCACTTGGTACTGTGCTATATCATATGAAATTTTATTAAATAACTGCTTGTTGTCTTTTGCTATTTCAGATTTCTCAAGTTCTGAAATTGATTTTTGAATTCTGCTAATACAATTATCAAGTTCATCTGTAGCCTTAGTTGCTTCATTTGTGTCTTTTAACATTATAACATCTCTTATAATTGATTTAGAATCCTCAACTTCCATTCCAAGTTTTCCAATTGTACCTTGAGAAAATCCATAATTATTTAGCGCATATTTATAATCACTATTAGTTTTTTGTAAGAAAACTAAGCCTAATCCTCCACATATAACTGTGAGAACTGCTATAAGCATAAATGCTAATAATAACTTCTTTTTAATTGGTAGTCTTTTGTAGTTTGAAATTTTCATTGTTGGTAATCTCAAAATCTTAGTAGCTTTTATCCCGAAAAATTTTTTATTGCCTATAACTTTCATAAATTCCACCTCTATACGTAATTAATCTTTTGCATTTACCATTTTTACAATTGATTGTACATCTCAACATCCACTTTTCCTAGAAAACCAGATATTTTCTAAGTTGGACTAACCTAAGTCAGGTACACCTACTAACTCTATATAGTTACCTGTTCTTCCTTCAGTTTCAAACACAATAAACTCATTCTTTCCCTTCTTCAATAAAGGTGCAGGAATATATAGAGTTTTTTGAGGTCCTATTTCCCAAAAACGTCCTATATTAAAATTATTTACGAAGACACATCCCTTGCCCCATCCATCAAGTCTTAAAAATGTATCTCCAAGCTCTTCAATATCAAGTTCAAATTTATAGAAAGCTGGAACTCCTGTCTCATAGCCTAATTCAAAGTTCACCTTATCCATATTATTAAGTGGTAACGTATAATGATCCCATCCTGCATGTGCATGCTTATCGATTACAACACCATAATCTATTCCTTTTCTTTGCCAATTAAGCTTTTCACTAAAATTAACTCGTCCCATATTTTCAACTAGTATATCAATTATATTATTCTCTTCTTTGTCCAAAGTTAAATCTACACTTTTTCCCAGCTCAAGGCCATATTGAGTTAATACTTCCTTCTGATTTACATATATCTTTGCCCTATCATTAGCACCTACGAGCCTAAAATTTTCTGCTTTTCTTCCTCTTCCAACATTAGATCTATAAAGAATATATCCATAATTTTGTCCTAGCTTTTCCATAGACAATGTAAAGTCTGAATACTTTGCAGAAGAAATAGTCTCTAAAGTATTAAAAAGTGTAACTTTTTCTTTTACTACTAGTTTTCCATAGGATTTCTTTTCAATTTTTGTTGAGAATTTTACTTCTGGTATATCAACATATTTTCCAATAACTTTTTTACATTCTTTATATTTAGGTGTTATATCACCACACTCCGATATTGGAGCATCATAATCATAAGAAGTTATATCTGCTTCTAACTTATCGTAATTATTGGCTCCATTCATGAATCCAAAGTTTGTTCCACCATGAAACATATAAAAATTAACATGTCCATCCTTTAATATCTTATCTAGTTCCTCTGCAGTTTCTTTTGCATCTCTTTTGCTTATATTCCCCCCCCAAGGAGTGAACCATCCATTCCAAAATTCCATACACATAAGTGGTCCATCAGCTATCACTCTTCTCAATTTTTCAAAATGTTCTTCAGTCTTTGAACCAAAATTGGCTGTTGGAAGCACCTCATTGGTATTAAACATTCCTGACTCTAAAGCTTCACCCCAAGTACCATCTGAAGTGACAAATGGAACTACAGCTCCATGCTTTCTCATTAAATCATTTAGAGTTTGCAGATATCTTTTGTCATTGCCGAAATAGCCATATTCATTTTCTACCTGCATCATTATTATTGGGCCACCATAATTAACTTGAAGGGGCGTTAGTATTTTGAATAATTCCTTATAATATTCATCAAGATGCCTTAAAAAAGGCTCATATGTTGTTCTCAGTCTCATGCCATCTTCTGCAAGAAGCCAAGCTGGAAGTCCTCCAAATTCCCATTCTGCACAAATATAATGTGATGGTCTAATGATTACGAAAAGTCCTAGCTCCTGAGCTATTTCTATAAACTTCTTTATATCTAAGATTCCTTCAAAATTAAAATGTCCTTTATATTCCTCATGCTTATTCCATGGCACATAAGTTTCTACTACATTACAGCCCATAGCCTTTAGCTTCTCAAGTCTGTCTCTCCAATATTCTGGAACTACTCTAAAATAATGTATTGAACCTGAAATAATTTTCATTGGACTTCCATTTAAATAAAAGTTATCTTTAATCTCAAATATATTTTCCATTACTTTTTCCTCCCTTCTTTATCAAGTGAAACTTGATTCAGGTGGGGTTTGATTCCCATCTGAATCTTAGTTGAACTTATCCAGGAGCGTGCAGCCGTTATCTCCAACTTAAAGAAATTGGAGTTTTACGGATGCTAGCTATCGGATAAAAGCTCTAATTCTTCAGCAACCTAAGGGCATTTCCTCCTTTGAAGCCTAGAAAGGATTGTCTTCATTAATAGTAGGCACCTGAAAGTACATAGGTTTATATGCTATCCTAGGATAACTTATTATCTATTTCCAGATGCCATATATTAATCTTAAACTAATTTATTGCTTTAAAATCTTAACCCCATACTTCTCTAGAGTTACTTTATTAACCACCTTATCACCAGAAAGCATGTCTATATATTCTTCTTTTCCTAATTCAACTTCTTTTGCTTCTTCATTAAAGTTCATTATAAAAGTAAACTTGTTATCTTTGTTGCTACGCATTTGAGCTGTAACGCCCTTAGGTAACTTTCCATCAACAACACTCTTAATGCCTAAATCATTAATTAACTTTGAATAGAAGTCATTATTAAATTCTTCTCCAGTTCTTGCTGCTATATAGTAAGCCTTTCCTTCACCGTATCTATTTACAGTTACTGCTGGCATATCTGCATAGAAATCACTCTTATACACTGCAAGCACTTCTGCTGTCTCAGCATGGATTAAATCACAATATTCCTTTACTTCATAAGTTCCTTTTAAGTTCTCCATGTTATTAGCTTTAAATTCTATATGATTTACTTCATTATCATATAAAGAATCTATTTCTTCTGACCAAATTCCTGTAACTTCTCTTAATGGTCCTGGGAATCCACCTAAGAAACAAAGATCATTTTCATCAACAATTCCACTCCAATATGTTGTTACAAATGTTCCACCATTCTTTACAAATTCATTGATTCTATCAGCAACATTTGGACGAACCATATAAAGCATTGGTGCTATAACAAGGTCATATTCTGATAAATCACAGTCCATGTTAATTACATCTACTGATACTCCATTTTCCCAGAAAACCTTATAAGCTGCTTGGCAACTTTCTACGTATCCTCTATGTTTCTTTAAACCTTGTAAATCGTCTATAGCCCATCTGTTTTCAACATCATATATTATTGCTACCTTTGACTCTGCAGTTGCACCTTGAATTTCTTTTATTTTATTTAAAACCTCTCCAACCTCAGTTACTTCTCTGAATACTCTAGTATTTTCATGACCACAATGATCCACTACAGCACCATGGAATTTTTCTGAAGCTCCTCTTCCTTTTCTCCATTGGAAGTATAAAACTGAATCTGCTCCATGAGCTACCCCTTGCATTGATGATAATAAATGCATTCCTGGACGTTTTAACTTATTTGTATCATGCCAGTTTACTAAGCTTGGAGTACTTTCCATAACTAAAAATGGTTGTCCACCTCTTAATGATCTGTATATATCATGTACGAAACCAACATTTGCAGCTAACTCTTCAGTAGTTTCAAAATCATTATGCCATGCAGGATAATTGTCCCAAGATAAAACATCTACTTCCTTAGCAAATTTCCAATAATCTAATCCTAAGAATAATTCCATATGTGGATATGCACCCATGAAATTAGCTGTAACAGGTACATTAGGTGTTATTTCTCTTATTGGTGCAATTTCATTCTTGTAAAAATCTATTGTTTGATCTGTAACAAATCTTTGCCAATCTAAATTGTGACCATGTACACAATTTTCACCTAGTGGAGATGGACTTTCTATTTGTGACCAGCTGGTAAATTTATGACTCCAAAATCCTGTCCACCATGATGCATTTAATTTATCCAAATTATTATCATATTTTTTCTTAAGCCAGTTTCTAAAAGCATCTTGGCAAAGAGGACAATGGCACTCTCCACCATATTCATTAGAAATATGCCACATTATTAAAGCTGGATGATCCTTATATCTTTCAGCTAAAAGTCTATTTATATTATAAGTTTTTTCTCTATATACTGGTGAAGTGAAGCAGTGATTATGTCTGCATCCATGAAGATTTTTAGTTCTGTCTCTGTTTACTCTTAAGACTTCAGGATATTTTTCTGACATCCAAGCAGGTCTTGCACCACTTGGTGTAGCCAAAATTACATGGACATTGTTTGCTGCCATATCATCCATGATTTTATCTAGCCATTCAAATGTATATCTTCCTTCTTCTGGTTCTATTGCACTCCATCCAAAAATATTTATAGAAACACAATTACAATTTGCTAATTTTAAAAGACGAACATCTTCCTTAAGTATTTCTGGATAATCTAACCATTGATCTGGATTATAATCTCCTCCATGTAAAAGTCCCTTTATTTTGCTATTAAGAACTGGAAATTCCTTTTTCATCGATTTTGCCTCCTATATCTTGACATTATCTTTTTCTTTTTAAAATTTATATTTACTCAATCTTCTCTTTATGTAAACCAATGGCAGATGACCATTTCTTTAGAATCAGAATCATCTGCCACTATATGCTATATTTTAATTATTTATTGTATTGAGCAACGTAATCTTTAGCTTGAGTCTTACATGCTTCTAATATCTTATCAAAACCTGCTTCTGTTAATTTTGCTCTATATTGTTTTATAGCAGCATCAACATCGTCTACCATTCCTAAATCTATAGGAACTCCATATTGAGTTATAACATTTCCTACAGCAGCCATTTCATTCTTAACTTTAGAATCATCAAATGAGAATGAAGCTAATGGATTAGTTACAGTATCATTCTTCTTCCAACCATCTGTTATTTGTTTAACTATTGCTGGTTCATCTGAAGCTGTACGAGCTATTTTAGTTGTATACCAACCCCAAGGACATACATTTGTAGCAGGGAAGTTTGCAGTTGCACTTAAAGTCTTGTACTTATTATCTCCATCTGCATCCCAGTGAGTTCCTTTTACACCATACCAAGTTAATTCATTTATATCTTTGTCATATTTTAATAGATCGATTGCCATTAAAGCTCTTTCAGGGTTTTTAGAAATAGCATTGATTGCCATACCATTGTTAACAAAAGGTTGAACTGTTCTCTTTATTCCTGCACTTAAATCAACAACTTGTGCATCCCATGATGGATTAGCTTTGTTCATTTGTTGAACTGCATTAGCTACACTACCTGTATTCCAAACCATACTTGCAGTCTTACCTGCTATAAAGTCAGCATCTCTTGTTGCTTTACTTGAAATTGAGTCACTTGCCCAATATCCCTTCTTGGCAAATTCTTTCATTTTAGCTGCATATTCTTTGTATTGTGGAGTGTCTACAAATGCAAATACATTTCCTGACTTGTCATTTACATCGAATCCAATTGATGGTGTTGGAGCACCATTTACTGTTGTAAATCCGTTCTTTTCTAACATATATGGCCATTGAAGATTTTGACCACCACCGTTTGCAATTACCTTAACTCCACTTGCTGAATCCTTAGCTACTGCTTCTGTATATTTTTCATAATCAGCATAAGTTTTAATTGAATCTATTCCGTATTTCTTCATTAGATCTCCTCTAACTCCGAATACGTTAGTACCATATTCTTCTCTATCACTTGGTACCATATAAACTTTTCCATTTATTTTTGCTTGTTTCCATGCATCCTTAGGTTCATTTTGATATGTATTTGGTGCATACTTCTTAATCATATCATCTGTTAATTCATAGAAACCATTCTTAGTTGCTACTTGGCTATAATATCCCCAGCCTGTAGCTGTAAATATTAAGTCAAAATTTTCACCTGATTGGAATAATAATTGATACTTTGTTGCCATGTCAGACCATGGTAAAAAGCTAACATCTAATGTTGCATTGATTTTTTTCTTCATTATATCATTTACTTTTCCATATACAGTATCGAAATCCTTTGGTTTATCACCGATAAGGTACATTTTTAATTTAACTGCTTCTAATTTAGATGGATCTGAAATATCTACATCTTTGCTTTTGCTGCCACAGCCCATCATAAGAGCTCCAGCAAGTACTACTGTTAATCCAATAGAAACCATTCTTTTAATATTTTTTCTAATCATTTTTCTCTTCCCCCTAAATAATAATTTTATATATATTAAAGAATAAAATTTATTCCTTAACTGCTCCTAAAGTTATACCTGATACAAAGTATTTTTGTATGAATGGGTATACTAAAATTATTGGTCCAGTTACTATAACTGTAAGCGCCATCTTTAATGACTCACTAGGCAAGTTAATAACTGCCCCAACATTTCCTCCATTTTTACCTACAATATTTTTATATGCTTCAACGCTATTAACTGTTTTATATAAATAATATTGAAGTGAATATAGTTTATCATTATTAATAAATAACATACTATTATACCAATCATTCCAATATCCTATTGCTATGAATAATCCAACTGTTGCAAGTGCTGGTTTTGCTAAAGGTAATATTACCTTTAAAAATATTTGAAAATCTCCTGCACCATCAATAGTTGCTGCTTCAACAAGTGCATTTGGTATACCAGCTAAATAGCTTCTCATAAGAATTATATTAAATACACTAAGCATTGGTGGTAATAGTAATGCTAAATAACTATCTTTTAAGTCAAGATATCTTACCATTAATATAAACCATGGTACAAGTCCACCACTAAATAATGTAGTGAAGTAGAAGAAGAATGAGAATTTATTTCTCCATTTAAAGTCTTTTCTTTGAAGAACATACGCTGTCATTGTTACAATAAATAAACCAATTGCTGTTCCTATGACAGTTAAACTTACTGTAACGCCATATGCTCTAAGTATTGCCACTGGATCCTTTAATGCAAGTTTGTATGCTGCTAAAGAAAATTTATGAGGAAAAAGTGAGAATCCATTAGCGATAATCTCTTTTTCATCTGTAAATGATCCAACTACAACAAGTGCAAAAGGAATCAAACACAACAATGCTATTATTGTTATTAATGCATAACTTATTACATTAAATATTTTTTGATCTGAAGTCTTTTTCATATTACGTTCCACCTCCTGTTAGAATAAAGAACTATCTTTATCATAACGTTTGACTAAAAAGTTACTTACCATTACAGTTATAAAACAAAATACTGATTGGTATAAACAAGATGCTGCTGACATTCCAACTTCACCAGATTGAATTAATGATCTAAATGTAAATGTATCTATAACATCTGTTGCATTAAATAGAGGTCCATTATTTCCTACCAGCTGATAGAACATTTGGAAGTCTCCTCTAAATATATTTCCTATTGCAAGCAATGTAAGTATTATCATTGTTGGCATTAAGCTTGGGATTGTGATCTTAAAAATTCTTTGGAAAATAGTTGCGCCATCAATTTTAGCTGCTTCGTAAATTCCTGAATCTATTCCCATGATTGCTGCAAGATATAATACTGTACCATATCCAACATTCTTCCAAGCTGATATAAATACTATAATAAATGGCCACAAATATGCTTTACCATAGAAGTTAACTTTTCCTGATCCAATTTTAGCTAGGAATGCATTTATTGTTCCACTTTCAACATTTAAAAGATTGTATGCGATTACACCAACTACAACCCAAGAAATGAAGTAAGGTAAAAACATTGCTGTTTGAGCAAGCTTCTTGAACCACTTTTTGGCTACTTCTGATATTAATATTGCCATTCCCATTTGCAATACTGTGTTAACTATAATAAATGCTGTATTATAAAGGATTGTATTTCTTGTTACTATAAATGCTTGTCCTGATAAAAAGAAATATTTGAAATTATCAAATCCTACCCAAGGGCTTCCAAAGATTCCATCTCTAAAGTTATAATTCTTAAAAGCTAAGATTGTTCCAACCATAGGAACATAACTAAATACGATGAAATAAATCAAAGCTGGTATTAACATTATTAGTAAAACTTTATTTCTTTTAATCTCGTTTCCGAATGACCTTTTCTTAATTCCTTTCTCCATTTGTATCCCCCTTCTTGCTATAACGTTTTCATCCACAACACAATAATATCACCTTAGCAAATCTTTTTTTTAGTAAATTTATTTACTTTGGGTAAAATTTTATTGTCTATTTTCCTATTATCAAAAAATAAACAATAAAATTTTTTTATTTTTTATTTTTGCTTTTTGGTGTATACTACAAATATGACTATGTTTTTTAAGCTATTTTTTACATTCTTATACAAAAGATAAAAATGTACACTATAAAAAGCATATTTTTTGCTACAAAAATTTTTACTATTTTTTTATATTATTTTACTTGTTAGGAGGTAATCTAATGATTAATTTATTAATCGTAGATAATGAAATTTTTACTCGTGAAGGGATTATAGAAATGCTTCCTTTAGAAGCTCTTGGTATAACCCACACTAGACAAGCTTATGATGGAATTGACGCATTGAATGTTGCTAAAGAGTTTGTACCTGATATACTGTTAACTGATGTTAGAATGCCTCGAATGGATGGTATAGAGCTAGCATTTGAAATAAGAAAGTTATATCCTGACTGCTCAATAATCTTCATGAGCGGCTATTCAGATAAGGAGTATTTAAAAGCAGCTATAACGCTAAAAGCAATTACTTATGTTGAAAAACCAATTGAACTTGATGAACTTGAAACTGCAGTTAAAAATGCAATTTTAGAGAACTCAAAATCTAAAACACTAAACGATAGCATTGAAAATAAAATAGCTTCGGAAATTAGTAAAGATTATTACAATCATAATATAGAAGATATTATTAATTCTTTTATTTCCAAAGAAATGAGGGACGCGCTAAACAAGGCATTTTTCTTAACAGTTTCTTTAAAAATGCAAACTCCAATTAAAACTTCTAATGAAGGAATAATTCGAAGTATAAAAGGAATTTGTTCCTTATATTGTTTTTCATCTTTTGTATCTATAAAGGATGAAAATGAAATAATTCTTCATCTTTTCTTTACCAAAAATGATAAGGATTACATAAATCTTCAATCTACCCTATATAATGCATTGTTTATATCTATAGGTGAATATTTGTCAAAACACTCAAATTACTATATTTGTGTTGGCAAAATTGTTCCTAAAATAAATGAAGTTTCAACTTCATACGAAATAGCTTCTAAAATGTGTACTTATACTTTCTTTTATGATTATAATTCTATAATATTGCCATCAGATAACATCACTAGCAATTATATGATGAATGAAACCATTTATAATGAATTTGACAAATATCTTCATAAAGAAGATAAGCAGAACTTAATTCTAATAATAAAAAATTTAACTTCTGAAATCAGAAAGTTTCCTGGAACATCAGCTAGCTCTATTAAAGATATATATTACAGATTGTGTTTGAAAATATTTGAATTTTCTGTTGATAGAAATATATCAACTAATGAAAATATGAACTCCAATCATGTTTTTGACGAAATATTAAAATGTCCTAACATTTTTGTACTAGAAAACTTTTTAATAGATAAAATCAATGAATTTTTCATTATTTTGAATGAAAAAACCTCAAAGAACAATCCTGTTTTATCTGTTTTAGAATATATACACAATAATTATTCCGATCCTAATCTTTGTTTAGAACAAATTAGTAAGAACACTTATCTTACTCCAGCATATATTTGTGTTATTTTTAAAGATTATACTTCTACAACTGTAAACAAATATATTAACGAGTATAGAATTGAAAAATCAAAACTCTTTCTAAAGGATTCTAATATAAAAATGGGGGATGTTGCTGAAAAGGTAGGCTATAGCGATGGAAATTACTTTTCTAAAATTTTTAGAAAGGCAACTTCATATTCTCCATCCGAATATAGGAGGCACTTTTCTAAATGATATTTATGTTTATAAGAAAATTAGTAAAGAAATATAAATCTAAGCTGCTTAATCAATTTATGTTTATATATTCAATACTTATAATAATTCCTTTAACAATATTATTTACTTATACCTACACAAAAATGTCATCAATGATTGAAGATAACATTATAACTTCAACACAACAGGCTTTTGATCAATCTTATTCTTATATAACTTATAAGTTATATAGAATATTTAATACGTCAAACTCCATGGTTATAGAAAATAATTTAACTTCAATACTTAGAAAGGATCCAAAAAATTATCCTCTTAATGAGCAAATTGGGGATCTATATTCTTTAAGAAATATACTATCCTCTTACGAAAATAATGTGGATATTTTCAAAATACACTTATATGTAAATAAAGATTTCATATACTCAAATGAAGGTGAAACTATTTATTCTATGGCACAACTGGCTGGTTCTAAGTGGCTTAGTAAAGTTAACGGAGAAAATAGTAGATATTTTTGGTGTCCAGCTTCTTATTTAGGAAATGACTCTGATGAACTTCTTTGCCTTGGAAAAACTATTGTTAATCCAGATAACTTTTCTGAAAACATAGGATACCTTATAATTAACTTTAAGAAAAGTGACTTAGAAGGTATAATAAGTAAGATTAACTCTATAGATGGAAGTTTGAGTTGTATAGTTAATGATAAGGGAGACTTAATAGCTTCATCAAATGCTACTACTTATAAAAAATATAAAGATGTTGTAAATAAGATAAAACCAAATGGTGATACCACTCTAAGTAAGATTAATATTCATAATAACTCTTTGTTTGTTCAAAGTGCAAATATTAATAAAACAGACTGGCGCATTATCAACATTGTTCCATATAGTGAAGTAAGTTCTAAGATAAATACTCAGAGAATAGTTCTTATAATTATAGTAATTATTTTTGGAGGAGCTTCTCTTGCAGTAGGTTTTTACTTCTTTAATTCTATAAACAAGCGTTTGTCTAAGGTAATAAAAGGCATGAGGGAACTTCATACTGATACTCTAGATAATTTTATTGAAAATGATAGCGATGATGAACTTGGTGAACTGATTAACAACTACAACTATATGCTAGCTAAAATGTCGATACTAGTAGAAGAACAATATAAGTCTGGTAAAGCCATTAAAAATGCTGAATTAAAAGCTCTTCAGTCTCAGATAAATCCACACTTTTTATATAATACATTAGATATGATAAATTGGATGTCTTATAAAAATATGAATTCTGAGATAAGCTTAGCAGTAAAAAGTTTAGCAAAATTTTATAAACTTTCATTAAATAAGGGTAAAGATATATCCTCGATTGAAGATGAAATAGCTCATGTTTCAGCCTATGTTCAAATTCAAAATATGAGGTACAGCAATAGAATATCACTTGAAATTGATGTAAACTTTGATACTAAAAACTATAACATTCCAAAAATCACTCTTCAGCCAATAGTTGAGAATTCTATTAATCATGGAATTTTTGCTAAAGGTGAAGTAAATGGAAAAATACTTATTACAGGCTCTATAATTAACAATGATATATACTTAAAAGTTATTGATGATGGTATTGGAATTAAAGAAAGCGAGCTTCCTTACATTTTATCTCCATCAGAAGAATCAAATTCTAAAGAATTTAAATCTAAAGGTAGCGGATATGGAATTAAAAATATTAATGAGAGATTAAAACTTTATTATGGTGAAAATTATGGTCTTTCTTATAGTAGTATCTATGGACAAGGAACTACTGTTACTATTAAACTACCTATAATTCAGGAGGAACTATGAAAAAAGAATTTTACGATAAACCAATTTATACAATAACAAATTATTTTACTAACTTTGTAGCAAGCAGCATCTATTTGGCTGTTTGCAATATACTTCTTATATTATTTTTTGTTCTTACAGCAATGTCTCCAGATAAATTCAACATATTTTTCTTGTTTATTGCTCTTATCCCACTTGGCCCATCATTGGGTGCATTATACTCTACAATTAGTAAACTGCTACGTGAAAAGGATATATATTTTTCTTCATACTTTTGGAATACTTATAAGAAAAACTTTGTATCCTTCTTAAAGTTATGGATGGTGGAACTAATAATATTAACTATATTATTTATTGACTTTCAATATTTCTATTTACATATGTCACAAACAGGTATCTATGTTGTTTTTGTTGTATTAATGGTAATAACACTTTTAATTGGCTTATATGCCTTTCCTATAGCTTCTAGATTTGAGGTTAAATTAAAGGATGTATTTATTTTATCAATCTATTACGCAATAAAAAAATTTCCTATAACTATACTTAAGGCTATTGTTATTTTCTTAATCTATTACTTATCAAAAAATCTTTCAATATTATTTTTGATCTTCATGCCAAGTATAATTTGCTCTATATTCTATTTCTATGATAGAAACCTTTTAAAAGAGCTTGAAGATAGATTTGTAGCATCTGACAATAACATTTAAGTGTAAAATTCAAATATAAATGAAGATTTTATGTGACTAAATTACATAAAATCTTCATTTTTTTATTATATAATATTAATAATTATAATGTTATTAAATTGGAGGTACACATCCTTGAAAGATATATCAATACTACTAGCTTTCTCTGCAGGTTTTTTATCATTCTTATCTCCCTGCGTTCTTCCTTTGATTCCTGCATATATAAGCTACTTAACAGGTTCATCAATAGAGGAATTAAAGACTGGTAAACCTAAGCTTTTTACTATATATAAATCACTAGGCTTCGTTATAGGATTTTCTATAATATTTATACTAATGGGAGTTTCCATAACTTCTATCGGAAAACTATTAATAACCCATAAAGATATCTTTAGAAAAATTGGTGGAATACTCATCATTGGTTTTGGTTTACACACAATGGGTGTATTTAAAGTAAAATTGCTTTATCATGAAAAAAGATATCTCAACATTAATAAAATTAAAGGACCCTTCAGTTCAATAATAATGGGAATGGCTTTTGCAGCTGGTTGGACGCCTTGTATTGGTCCTATACTATCATCAATACTGATTTATGCCACAAGTATGAACTCTATTGGAAAAGGCATTATGTTGTTAGTAATGTACTCGATAGGGTTGGCTGTTCCATTTATAGTTACATCTATACTTATAGAAAATTTTATAAAATATATCAGAAAATTTTCAAAATACTTACCTGTAGTCTCTATAGTAAGTGGAATTCTAATGATAATAATGGGTATATTAGTTTTTATAAATAAATTGGCTATCTTAAGCCAATATTCAAGCTTTATTAACTTTTAAATTAAGGAGAAAATGATATGAAAAAATCAATAATTGCAGTTCTTTTAGCCCTGCTACTTATGCTTATTTCAATTTCTACAATAAATAAATATAATGCCTCAAAATCAAAAAATAATCAACCAACAGAAAATTCAACCACTAAAAATAATCCTACCGAAGCAGTGCCTAACACAGATGCAGATAATAAAACCAATAGTATTGATACTAATCATCTAAAAACTAAAGCAACAGATTTCAACTTAACAGACTTAACAGGAAATAGAGTATCTTTAAGTGATTTAAAAGGAAAGAAAGTATTTCTCAACTTTTGGGCCACTTGGTGCCCCCCTTGCAAAGCAGAAATGCCTGAAATTGAGAGATTATATCAAGAAACCAAAAGTAGCCATCTAGTAATTGTTGCTGTAAATATAGGCGAATCCTCTGGTACTGTTAGTTCTTTTGCTAAAAGCCATAACTACAATTTCAAAATACTCCTAGATTATGATCAAAGCGTTGCAGCGAAATATAATATCTCATCAATTCCAGCATCTTATTTCATAGATGCTGATGGAAATATAGTTTCTCAGCACATAGGAGCTATGGATATTAATCAAATGAAGGAATATATAAACGCTTTAGGTAAATAAATTTTCATTTCTTAATGTAGACTATAAATACAAAAGGGTGAGCAAAACTGCTCACCCTTTAAAAGCTTATTTAAAAGCTTTTTTATAAACTTCTAATATTTCTTCAACGTTTGTATCTCTTGGATTACCTGGAGTACATGCATCTGCAAATGCTGATTCTGAAAGTGCTTGTAAGTCTTCTTCCTTAACTCCAATTTCACTTAATACTTTAGGGATTCCAACATCTTCTGAAAGTTTTTTAACTGCATCTATAGCTGCTTTTCTATATTCTTCTTGAGACATGCTATCTACACCTTGAACTCCCATTGCTCTAGCTATTTCTCTATATTTTTCTCCAGTAGCTTCTGCATTATATTCCATAACATATGGTAAAATTACTGCATTTGCAATTCCATGTGGAGTATCATAAAAAGCTCCAAGTGGATGTGCCATTCCATGAACAATACCAAGTCCTACATTACTAAAACCCATACCTGCAACATATTGTCCAAGTGCCATATCTTCTCTTCCCTTAGGTTCATTGTTTACTGCACTTCTAAGAGAACGTCCTATGATTTCAATTGCTTTTAAATGTAATGTATCTGTTAACTCCCAAGCACCCTTAGTGATATATCCTTCGATTGCATGAGTTAAAGCATCCATACCAGTAGCTGCAGTTAAACCTTTTGGCATTGATGACATCATTTCAGAATCAACAACTGCTATAACTGGTATATCATGTGGGTCAACGCAAACGAACTTACGCTTTTTTTCTTCATCAGTAATTACATAGTTAATTGTTACTTCTGCTGCAGTTCCTGCTGTAGTTGGTACTGCTATAATATCTACAGATTTATTTTTTGTTGCTGCAACACCTTCAAGACTTCTTACATCTGAGAATTCTGGATTCTTTATAATTATACCAATAGCTTTTGCAGTATCTATAGATGAACCTCCACCTATTGCTAATAAGTAATCTGCTCCTGAAGCTTTAAATTTTTCTATACCAGCTAAAACTACATTTATAGTTGGATTAGCTTTTACTTCATCAAAAATTTCAAAAGCTAAGTTGTTTTTTTCTAGTAATTCTGTAACTCTAGTAGCCACATTAAACTTTATTAAATCTTTATCAGTTACAACTAAAGCCTTTTTATAACCTCTTACCTTTGCTTCAGTAACAATATTTTCTATTGCACCTGCGCCTATATAGCTTGTCTCGTTTAAAACCATTCTGTTTGCCATAATGTAAATCTCCTTTTTAAATTTTATTATTTTCTTTAATGCAGAAATATATAAATATCTAAATATATACATATAAAAATAGTTCTATATGTATATATTTGCAATCCATTGTTTTTGTTATTAAATAGTTATTACTTTAAGTACTCTTCTGAAATACTAACGTTAAAGTCTTTTGCTAAATCTCTAAAGTTTTGAGAAGTTATTGTTTGCTTCTTTCCACCCATAGATAATACTTTTACTAAAATTTCAGCTGACTTTTCTACAGTATCCATAAGTCCGAAAGTTAAATCCAAAGTTTCTCCTGAGCAGAACATTCCATGATGAGCCCAAATTACAACGTCATGATCACCCATTAACTTACCAGTAGCCTCTGCTATAGCAGCTCCACCTGGAACCATCCATGGAACTACACCAATTCCACTTGGGAATACTACTGGACATTCTGTTGCCATTTCCCATAATTCTCTTGTAAATACAGCTCCATCTAAAGGTAATACAAATGTTAATGATATTACATTTGTTGTATGAGAGTGCATTATAACTCTGTGAGCTCCATTTGTCTTTTCAAATTTTATTGAATGACTCATTAAATGTGAAGGTAACTCACTTGTTGGTCTAGCATTGTTAGTTAGTCCCCAAACTATTTTATAGTTCTCTCCCTTCTCATCAATCTTAATTATTCCTGCATTTTCTTCTAAGCAAACTGTCATATTTCTTATGAACTTTCCACTTCCTGTTACTAAGAAATATTCATTTGCTAAGTTTTTAACAGTAACCCCTATTGGAGTATAGGCTGCATCTTCATTGATAAATTCTTTAACTCCTGCAACTTCTTCTTCAGTTAATCTATAAGTTATGTTTCCGCCGTTTCTTTCATGCCATCCTTTTAACCAAGCATCTTCAGTTATCTTCTTAAAATTTTGTACAAATTTCATATCTTCTATAGACATATTTCTTACCTACCTTCATCTTAGTATTTCTTAATTTTATTTTAATTCTTAATTTTAATTTCTATTTTAATTCTTGTTTTTAGTAAATATTATTAAATCTAGTTTCTCTTAGATAGTTCTGTTTTCTCATATTCCTTAACATCATTAATCCAAGCTTCTCCAACTGGCACATTATTCTTTTCACAATAGTAATTCCAAATATCTCCCATTGGATAAGTTTTGAATTCTTCCATTAGAGCTAATCTTTCTGTAAAGTTTCCTTGATCTTGTAGCTCTCTTAGTTTTTCATTTGGTATTAACATAGCATTTAATAATGCCTTTATCATGTTTCTTGATCCAATTGTCCATGCAGCTATTCTATTGATACTTGCATCAAAGAAGTCAAGACCTATAATAACTCTGTCTAAAGCATCATTTCTTACGATTTCCTTAGCAATTTCTTTAAGTTCATCATCATAAACTACAACGTGGTCTGAATCCCATCTTACTGGTCTACTTACATGAAGTGCCACTTTTTCATCAAATAATAACATTGCTGAAAGCTTATCTGATACAACTTCTGTTGGGTGGTAATGTCCTGTATCCATTAATGATAATATGTCATTCTTAGCTGCATAGTTTAAGTAGAATTCGTTTGAACCTACTGTATAAGCTTCTGCACCTATACCAAATACTTTTGATTCAACACAGTCAAGGTTGTATTTCTTATCAATTTTTACGCTAAATATCTCATCTAAAGATTCTTTAAGTCTTCTTCTTGGTCCTAATCTGTCACTTGGGATATCCTTATAACCATCTGGAATCCAAAGATTTGTTAAACAAGTTTGACCAAGCTCTTTACCAAAGTATTCTGCAATTTTTCTTGAAGCAATTGCATGCTTTATCCAGAAATCTCTTATTGCTTTATCTGGATGAGAAAGTGTCAATCCATCAGCAGCCTTTGGATGTGAGAATATTGTTGGATTGAAATCTAATCCTAAACCTCTTTCCTTTGCCCAGTTAACCCAGTTCGCAAAATGTTCTGGTTTTATTTCATCTCTATCTACAAATTCACCGTTAGTTTCTAAGTAGATTGCATGAAGGTTAACCTTATGTTTTCCTGGGATTAAGCTTAAGGCTTTATCTAAATCCTTTCTTAGTTCCTCAGCATTTCTTGCTGCACCTGGATAGTTACCATTACATTGGATTCCTCCAGATAATGCATTTTGTGCTACTTCAAAACCTTTTACATCATCACCTTGCCAGCAATGAATTGATATTTTCACCTTATTTAATTCTTCTAAAACTTTATCTACATCTATTCCCCATTTTTCATATTCTTTCTTTGCTAATTCATACTTTTCCTTAACGTTCATTTTAATGCCTCCTATTATAATTTAAATTTCTTATCCTTTGTTTTTGTCTATTAATAAGTTAATTTATTGAATTAGAATAATTTTTTTAACATCACTCTTATTGGTTTGCTTTAAATACTTTAATATCAAAGGATTCTTTTATGGCTTGTCTTGCTTCTCCCAAATCTTTAAAAACATCATTGCTTATTAATTGAGCAACAATATTTCCTATAGCAGTAGCTTCTACAGGGCCTGCAAATACTTCTTTTCCAGTAACCTTTGCCACTAATTCATTTAATAAATTGTTTTGACAACCGCCTCCAAAGATATTAATTCTCTTAAATTCTTTTTCAAATATATCTTCTAAATTTGAAACGGCCTTCTTATAGCAATGAGCCAAACTATTGAACACACATTGAGCTATCTCTCCAACTTCTTGAGGAACTCTTTGATTTGTTTCTATACAGAATAATTTTATTTCCTCAATCATGTTTTCAGGTTTTAAGAATCTATCATGATCCACATTTACTATTGAAGGGAAGTCCATATAATTCCTTGCTAAGTCTACTAATTCAACAAAGGAATACTTATTATCCAAGTTTCTTCTAACTTCTTGAATAACCCAAAGTCCCATTATATTTTTTAAGAATCTATATCTGTAATCTATTCCGCCTTCATTGGTGAAGTTATACTCCATCGCTTGAGGCACACAAATTGGAAATCTGTTTTCAACTCCAATTAATGACCAAGTTCCTGAACTTAAATAGATACTGTCACTGTCATTACATACAGATGAAATAAAGGCTGAACCTGTGTCATGAGTTGCAGGAAGAATTACCTCCATATCAAAACCAAACTCTTCTACTAATTCTTTTCTTAAACTTCCGAGCTTTGTTTTAGGTAGTTGTATTTCCTGGAAAATATCTTTATTGATTCCTAAATCCTCTAGTATTTTATGATCCCAAGTTCTATCAAAAGAATTTACAAGTTGTGTTGATGTTGCATTTGTATATTCATTGACTTTTTTTCCTGTAAGCAAGAAATTCAAATAATCTGGGACCATTAGAAAAGTCTTAGCTTTTTCTAAAATTTCAGGATTATCCTTTTTTATGGCCATTAGTTGATAAATTGTATTAAATCTTTGAAACTGAATTCCAGTATATAAATACAACATATCTTGTGGAATAGTCTTAAAAGCTTCTTCCATCATTCCTTCTGTTCTGTCATCTCTATAAGCAACAGCATTTCCAAGCATGTTATCACTTTCATCCAACAGTACAAAATCAACTGCCCAAGTATCAATTCCTATGCTCTTGGGTATTTTACCTATTTCCTTGCACTTCTTAATGCCTGTTTTTATATCCTTAAACAATTGTTGAATGTTCCAACAATATTCATTTCCTATTTTACTGATTCCATTTTCAAATCTATAGATTTCTTCTAAATTTATCTTTCCATCTTCAACTGAACCTAATATATGCCTTCCACTGGAAGCCCCTATATCTATGGCTAAATAGTACTCCATAGCTATCCTCCTGTTCTTTTGTATTACTTTATAATCAAATTATATGATATTAAGTAATCGTTTTTAATATCTAGGTTTGTCTAATTTATTATCCTTATTTGCAATTTCGCATATAAAATCCTCTTACAAATCATATTTAGTTATTCACATTTCTCCATACTTAATTGATTCAAAATTAAACTTGTAAATTATTGAAATTGTATACAATCAAGTGTATAATAAATTGTAACCTAAACAAATATTTTACACATATATAAAAGGAGCTTCCTATTATGATAATTAGAGAATCTTTTCCTATCAGTTTTGAAAACAGAGAAATTTGGGTTGGTTGTTTTGATGGTTTAGGAGATAAATCTAAAATTGTGAAAATAAAATTTTTAGAAGAATATAAAGAAATTAAACTCCCATCATCACCTGCTCTTATAGCTATGAATGTTTATGGAACTGTTATTACATGTGAATTAGCTGAAATTTTTATCAATACATTGAACCGCAATGAAAAACTTATACGAAAAGTTGCATTTTCCGGTCTCACAAAAGAAGGCTTAAGAAATATAAAATCTTATATAAAAACATCAAATGTACAATTAAATTTTGCCATAAATTATTTTGATGATTTTGAAGAAGCAAAGGAATGGCTTATTTAAAATATGCATGAAAGCAAAAACTGGATTTGCAGCAATATCACATATTACTGTAAATCCAGTTTGTATTCTCTTGGTGTTATCCCAAATTTATTTTTAAATATCTTATAAAAATATGTGGGATTCTCATATCCTACAAGTTCTATTATTTCTATTACTGAATAATTAGTTGATTTTATAAGTTCCACTGCTCTACTCAACTTTCTTTCCTGCAACAGTTCTTTGAAAGTCATCCCTGTATGTTTTTTTATAAGCTTACTAAGTTTATAGTCTGGCTGTTTAAGCTTCTCAGACAATTCAACAAGAGTTGCTTTGTTATAAAATTCATCAATATATTTAAGAGTTTGAATTATCATCATCTTTTCATAATTATCTACCGAATATATCTCTATATCCTGGGAATTCTTTATAAGTTCCACAAGCAAAAGTCCAACTAATAATTTTATAGTAGCCTTACTCATTATTGATGGTTCGTATATTTCCATGATTATTTTTTCAAGTAAAATTTGAATATCCTTTCTTTGAGATACCTTAAAATATAAATATTCACCCTCATTATAATCTGTATATAGTGTAGTCAAAAGAAATTTACTGATTATATTTTCTTTATCTAATAAAGATATTATATAATCAAAAAATTCTGGTCTTACTATAAAATTTATAATTATATCCTCTTCCCCGGACTTCACTATCTCATGGGTTATGTATTGATTTAAAAATATCAATTCACCTTTTTCTAAAGTGATTTTTTTGCCATCAATTATTTGAGTAAAGTTGCCTTGATAAACATAATTAAACTCAATATAATTATGTTTATGCTTTGGAAAATCAATAAATCTGGTATGTTTTCTGATATCTATTAACTCTCCCTTGGGTAGTAGTTTATTGCTATCTATAATGAATTTTTCATCATCACTATATATACTCATATTTACGGTTGTGTCACCATTTATAATTTTTAGTTCTTCTTCTGTTAAAGCTATTAGCTTTTCATGAATCTCTTCTTTCATAGTTTGCTCCAATCTGCAAAACACTTTAAGTTTTCCAAATAGTTTTTATATAATTATATAATTTTACAACATAAAAATAAACAGTATACAATATAAACTCTAAATATACAACTTTACATAAATGCAAAATACATTAGTAACACATATATATTACCTAAAAAAATTAGAAGTAAGCTATAATTTATAACTTACTTCTATCAATCATTTTTATATACAAAGAGAAATTAATGTGTGGTTAAAATTTGTTTTAATTTAAGTAATCAATAAATCTCTTAAAACCTGCATCTCCAGCTTCATTTCTCTTATAAACTCCTGCATCTTGAAGCACTCTTAAGAACTTATATCCTGTTTCTTTCTTAACAATATCTTCAGCAGTTTCTTTTGTGATTTCATTAGCATACTTAACTTTTAACTCTTTTGCCCATGGAATATGGTATTCTGCTATTGAATTTTCTGCATCTAGAAGATATTTTGTTACTTCTTTTAATTCAGTTTCAAGTCTAGCTGGTAAAACAGCAAGCCCCATAACTTCAATTAATCCGATATTTTCTTTCTTTATATGTTGTACATCTGCATGAGGATGGAAAATTCCTAATTGATGTTCTCCACTTGTTCTATTATTACGTAATACCAAATCAACCTCATAAAGATTGCCTCTTTTTCTAGCAATAGGAGTTATTGTATTATGTGGAGTTTCATTAGTGAAAGCTAATACTTCACTAGCTTCATCAGAATATCCTCTCCACTTATTTAATATATAATCAGCTGCTTCAACTAATGAATTTATATTTTCTCCTCTTAATCTTATTACTGACATTGGCCATTTAACAGTGGCAAATTTAATATCTTCAAAACCTGCTACGTTAAAATTATAATCATCTTCTGCCTGTGCCATTGGGAACTCATAAGCTCCACCTTGGTAATGATCATGAGTTAATATGGAGCCTCCTACTATTGGAAGGTCTGCATTTGATCCAATAAAATAGTGTGGGAATTTTTCTATAAATCCTAGCAATCTTGCAAATACGTTTTTATCAATCTTCATATCTCTATGTTCACCACATAAAACAATGCAATGTTCATTGTAATATGAGTAAGGAGAATATTGTAAGTACCAGCTTTCATTTAATAAATCCATTGGTATTATTCTGTGATTTGAACGTGCTGGGTGATTTATTCTTCCTACATAACCTTCATTTTCAACGCATAGTAAACATTTTGGATAGTTTGTGCTTTTAGCTTCCTTAGCTTTAGCTATATCCTTAGGATTCTTTTCTGGCTTAGATAAATTAATAGTTATATCTAAATCCCCATACTCTGTTCCTACTTTATAGCTAATGTTTTTAGCTATTCTCTTGGTTTGAATATAGTTATTATTTTTACTTAATCCATAGAAATACTCTGTTGCTCTTGCAGGGCTTTCATCATACTTTGTATAGAATTTTCTTATAACTTCAGATGGTTTGCTCATAAAGCAATTCATAACTTTTGCTGATAATATATCTTTTTCATCTGACAAATCTTCAATTATGTTATTTGCTGCTGCAAAATCAACTAACTCATCTAATATATCAGGGATAGTTTCTTCACCTAATTCAACGTTTCTTTTTTCTATATCTTTCAAATGAAATAAATCCATAACTTGATTTATACAATATATTTCATCTTCTTTTTCAATTAGTTCACTTTCTATAGCTTTAGCAACTAATAATTGAATTTTTTCTTGAAGTTCCATGATTATTCCCCCTTATTTATCAAAACCATTTGGGTTATTCTTATGCCAATTCCAAGCATCTTGAATAATCTTTTCAACAGAAGTCTTCTTTGGAACCCAGCCTAAAATTTCTTTAGCTTTTGCTGAAGAAGCAACTAGCTTACTAGGGTCCCCTGCTCTTCTTTCTCCTAATACTGCTGGTATTGGATGTCCTGTTACTTTTCTTGCAACTTCTATGATTTCCTTTACTGAGAAACCATTGTTACTTCCTAGGTTAAATACATTACTTGTATTTTTATTAAATAAATACTCAAGAGCTAAAATGTGTGCATCTACAAGATCCTCAATATGAATATAATCTCTTACACAAGTACCATCTTCAGTATCATAGTCATCTCCGTAAATAGTTATAGCTTCTCTCTTTCCTAGAGGTACTTGTAAAACTAAAGGAATTAAATGAGTTTCTGGATTATGATCTTCTCCAATTTCTCCAGTCTCCTTAGCTCCAGCGACGTTAAAATATCTTAATGCTACATATTTTATTCCGTAAGCCTTGTCAGACCATTTCATCATTTTTTCCATCATTAACTTAGATTCACCATATGGGTTAGTTGGACATGTTTCTGTTTCCTCAGTAATAGGAATTTGTTTTGGTTCACCATAAGTTGCTGCTGTAGAAGAGAACACTATATATTTAATATCAAATTCATTCATAGCTGATAATAGCACTTCTGCTCCATGAACATTGTTGTTGAAATACTTAATTGGGTTAGTCATTGACTCTCCAACAAGAGAATTTGCAGCAAAGTGCATTACTCCATCAATCTTTTCCTTTGAAAATACTTCTCTTAAGAAATCAATATCTCTTATATCTCCTTCATAGAATTTAGCACCTTCACAGATTGCATCTTTGTGCCCTGTTTGAAGATTGTCTATAACTATAACATCATATCCATTTTGAATAAGTTTGCTTGTAGCATGAGAACCTATATATCCTGCTCCACCTAATACTAAAACGCTCATTATTTTACCTCCTTGGCACCGTCACCAATGTTAGCGATGTAGAAATCAGCCTTATATCCTATTTCCTTTAAGTAAACTTCTCCTACATTCTTAATAAATTCCTCTGTAGAAGTTTTCTTTACTATTGCAATAGCACATCCACCAAAACCTGCTCCAGTCATTCTCGCTCCAAGAATTCCTTCTTGTTTCCATGCTGTTTCAGCTAAAGTATCTAATTCTTTTCCTGTTACTTCATAATCATTCTTTAAAGATATATGAGATTCATTTATTAGTTTTCCGAATACTTCTAAGTTACCTTTATTCAATTCTTCTAATGCATTAACTGTTCTTATATTTTCATAAACTGCATGCTTAGCTCTTTTTAGAATAACTTCATCTGCTATAAGAGATTTATTTGCTTCAAAAGTTTCAGCATCTAACTCTCCTAGAGAATTGATATCAAGCTTTGTTTTGAATATTCTAAGAGCTTCTTCGCATTCTGCTCTTCTTTCATTATATTTTGAATCAGCAAGTTCACGTCTCTTATTAGTATTCATGATTATTATATCGTAAGCATCAAGCTTTACAGGTGCATAAGAGAATTCTAAAGTATTGCAATCAAGTAAAATTGCACAATCTTTTTTACCCATACCAATTGCAAACTGATCCATAATTCCACTGTTTACACCTATATAATTATTTTCTACAGCCTTACCTGCTTTTATTAAGTCAAGCATTTCTACATCTAAATTGAACATTCCTCTTAGTAAAACTCCACTTACAAGTTCAATTGAAGCAGATGAAGAAAGACCAGCTCCGTTTGGAATTTCACCAAAGAATAAAATATCCATTCCTTTATCTATTGTATGTCCTTGATTTTTTAAAGTTTGGATCATACCTTTAACATAGTTTGTCCAATTGTCTTCTTTCTTATAATCAAGATTGTTTAAATCGATTTCAATTTTGCCTAAATTTTCGAAATTCATTGAGTATAATGAACATTTGTTACTATTATTAAAACTTACTACTGCATAAGTTCCTAAAGTGATTGAACAAGGAAAAACATGTCCTCCATTATAATCTGTGTGTTCACCAATTAAATTAATTCTACCTGGTGCAAAGAAAACTCTCTCTGCTTCTTTATTAAAAATATTCTTAAATTGATCTTTTAACATTGCTATAGTACTCATACACTTAACCTCCAATAAGGCTTGTTCAAAAAATAAACAACTTCATCTACTAGTGTATTTGGACTTGTTATTCATTTTCAGACGCCTAAATATTCTATAACATTATAATACATCCGACTTAGTAAAATATCAATACTTTTTAGTAAAATTATTTTTATTTTTTACTAAAATAAAAGAACTCTAAATTAGAGTCCTTCTTAAATAAAATAATATATTTTTAAAATGAGCTATTCCTTACAATCAGCTCGGTTGATAAACTAACCTTTTTAGCAATTGTTCTTCCATTAATTCTTTCTACTAATAATTCTACTGCAGTTTCTCCCATATTTTCAGTAAAAACTTTAACAGAACTTAGAGGTGGATTTAAATATTGAGCCACACTAACATCATTTACTCCTATGATATTAACTCTATCTGGAACCTTAATTCCCTGTTCTATAAGAGCTCTTAACGCCCCAATTGCCATAGTGTCATTTGCTACAAAAAACGCTGTTGGTAACTCTTCCTTTAAATCAACTATAGCTTTTTTCATTAAACTATATCCATCATCTACAGAAAATTTTCCTTCAAAAATATTCTTTTCATTATATAACTTCAGTTTTTTCAAATAACTTTTGAAGGTTAGGTCTCTAACGTCCTCAACATAATTACTTTTATCCTTAAAGGATTCTGTACCACCAATATATCCAATGTTTGTGTGTCCCTTTTTAATATAGTAATCTATTACATTCTTTGTTGCTAATTCAAAATTGGTCACTACAGAATCATAAATATTCTCATTTGGTGAATAATCTACAAAAATAACATTACATTCTTCACTAGTAAATTTCTCAATTTCACTTTTACTAAACTTGCCTACTGCAATTATATTCTGTACATTTTCAGTTTTTATCTCTTCTACATTATCTTGAGTGTAAGCTGCAACACTATAATTTAACTCTTTACACTTTTTCTCTATTCCTAATCTTATAGATAGGTAGTACAAATCATTTAATTCCTCTTCTTCTGTATACCACTTAATCACTGCTATCTTGTTATTATTTTTCTTTTTATTTATGTGCTTATCATAAGAAAGCTCTGCTGCAATTTCAAAAATCTTTTTTTTAGTTTCATTGCTAGTAGACAAAGTAGGATCATAATTTAGCACCCTTGAAACAGTTGAAATTGAAACACCAGCCTTTTCAGCAATATCTTTTATTGTAGCCATTTTAACCTCCGACTATCTGCTTAAGGCATCTTCAAAAATGCCTCATATATTTATTTAACATCTATAATCTAAAATTTATCTTTCAATACCTAAGTAAAATTTTAATTTTTCTTTACTAAAAAGTCAATATTGAATGCAAATAATCATCTTAGATGATAAAATCTAACACCATTTAATGTAACATAATACAAGAAGAAAGTAGCTATGTAGCAGACTTAGAAATTATTTTTGATAATTTAATACAACATGCTACAAAAAGAAGTATCCAAAGCTATATACTACTTCAAATACTCCCTCTTAAATATTTATATCATTACATCAATTTTAATCTTATTTAGCACATTATCTAATTCTTCTAATATTTCATTTGTTACAGGTGAAAATGGTGCAAAAGATAATTCTCTTAAAGTTTGATGACCGCTTCTTTCAAGCATATCTTCTGTTACTATCATCGGTAACTTTTCTTCTATTATATTTTTAACTGCTTGATTTGAAACTAATTCTCCCAAACTAACATCAACACCATAATATTTAATATAAGGCACCTCTGGAAAATAAGCAAATTCATATGATCCACTGATTAATTCTACAATTACATTTTCGCTGCTTTGGCTTGCATTAAGTTTAGTTTCTTTTAAAGATTTGCTATTTACTTTTACATTTTCTAATTTTGCATTAGGTAAAATTAATGACGCTGATGCATTAAATGGAATTACAAATTTAAATTCTAAATTTCCTTCATCAGTAATCTTCCATTCACTTTCATATGTTCCTACAGCTGACTTATAGATTGCTTTTGCACATTTTAAACGATAGTCAGGCATAGGAGTTAACTTAATATGTCTAAAGCCTGGTGTATCCTCTACTGGATTTATCCCTACCATATATCTATACATCCATTCTACAATAGAACCATATGCATAATGATTTAATGAATTCATATCTGTGCCACTTATTTTTCCATCTGAAAGCACAGAATGCCAACGTTCCCAGATTGTTGTTGCTCCCATTGTAACTGCATATAACCAGCTTGGATAGTCCTTATTCAATAATAAGGTATAAGCTAAATCATTAGATCCATTTTCTGATAACACCTTGCAAAAATATGGAGTTCCAACAAAACCTGTTTTTAAATGATTTTTATCTTTTTTAAGCTTTTCTCTTAAATCATTTGCAACCCTTTCCCTCTTCTCTTCTGGTGCTATATCCATAAATAATGCTATTATCAAGGCAGTTTGAGTATTGATTGTCATACGTCCATTTTTACTAAAATACTCATCTCTAATTGCTTCTCTAACTTCATTCGATAATTTTTCATATTCTTTTGCTATTTCTTCTTTTCCTAATACTTTTGCAGCCTTTGCAACAAGCATTGAGGAATAACAATAATATGCTGAAGATATAAAAGGTATATCTGTCCCCCCTGTTGGAAAAGCAGGATCTGTCCCATCTAAAGCTAACCAATCTCCAAAATGGAAACCTGTTGTCCATAGTCTTTTGCTTCCAGAATCATCATCAGCTTTTTTGACAAAATCGACCCAAGCTTTCATGCTTTCAAACTGCTGCTCTAAAATTTTCTTATCTCCATATTGAACATATACATTCCAAGGTATTATTGTTGCTGCATCTGCCCATGCACTAGAACCACCACCTGGAAGACCTGCTGCTGGTACAACCATAGGCACCATTCCATTGGTCTTCTCTTGCTCACGTCCAAGATCATATCCATACTTACTAAAGAAAGCAAAGGTATCCATATTGAAACATGCTGTTCCAGAGAAAACTTGTGCATCACCAGTCCATCCCATACGCTCATCACGTTGAGGACAATCTGTAGGGATATCTAAAAAATTTCCTTTTTGCCCCCATAATGCATTTAAAAACAGTCTATTAACCAAAGGATTACTTGTTTCTATATGTCCTGTTACTTCCATGTCAGAGTATAGTACGCAGCCAGTAAAATCATCTACATTTATTTCTCCATACCATCCATCTACCTTAACATATCTAAATCCATAGAAAGTAAAATATGGCCTAACAGTGACTTCTTCGCCATTAGCTATATATTTGTATTCAGCTTTAGCTGTTCTTAAATTATCTCTATAGAAATTCCCCTCTTGAAGTATCTCACCATATTGAAGAGTTATTTCAGATCCTTTTGGAGCCTTTGTTTTAAATTCAACCCATCCAACCATATTTTGACCGAAATCAAGGACTATTTCTCCCTCTGGTGCTTTAAGTATTTGTACAGGCTTTAACTTCTCTTTTATTTTTACTGGTAAACTTAATCTTGCTTTTAACTTATCTACTCCTAATCCTATCTCTTTTACATTATAAATACTTGTATCCTCAAAAGTAGAATCATAAATTTCACCATCATAAATGTTGCCCTCTAAAACCTTACTCTTTCTGGCCTTCCAAGTCTCATCTGAATTTATTATAAGATTACTCCCATCCTCAAAATCTACAATTATTTCACATATTAAAGCGAACTTCTCTCCATATATGTTCTCTACACTATTAAATCCAAAACGTCCTTTATATAATCCATTTCCTAATGCAACATCAACTTTGTTTTCACCTTGAACCAGTACATCCGTAATATCATAAGTTTGATATTGAATCCACTTATCATACGCATTAAAGTTTGGAGAAAGATATTCATCCCCAACCTTTTTATTGTTAATATTCATTTCATAAAGACCTAACCCACTTGTGTATACACGAGCTGATTTAATAACTTTTTCTATGTTAAATTCTTTACTTATTATAGGATGTATTTTATTATCCCAATCTGGTGTTATCCACTTTCCATCCCAAGCTTCATCAATTTTAGCTGTTTCAAACCAAGCAACTTCACTTGTTGCAGTATCTCCATTATCCCCCCACACAGTTACTCTCCAGTAATAACGAGTTCTTGTTTCTAACTTTATAGGCAATTCAAAAGCTAAACTATCTATTTCCTCACTTCTTCCACTATTAAAAACTACTTCTGAAAAATTTTTATCAAGAGCCACCTCAATCTGTGCAGCCACCTGCTTACTTGCTGTTGTTTCACATGTTATAAACGATAAACTAGGTTTTCCTAAGTCAAACCCTAATGGATTTGTAATATGATTTGTCTTTAGATTAACTATTTTCATAATTTGAAATCTCCTTTAAATTAAACTTTCCATTCTCTCTGTATTAAATTTCAATCAATTGTTTATATTATAATTTTATAATACGTTTACATTATAATTAATAGCAGTATTATGCTGAAATATTATCATTTATTACGATTTGTGTTATAATGAAACCACGAAAAACTAAGGAGTAAGGAATAAGCATTATGGATTCAAAAGATTTGGATATTTATTTAAGAAAGTTTAATGATATGGAATATAATAACCTTGAAACTCTTACAAAAAACTATAATTTTAATAGCATAAACGAGACACTTGAAAACTTTAAGGATATAAAAATTTCTTCCCTTGACATTGAGAAGATTATTGAAATTCCTAATTTAAATTTAGAAAAACTATCTTTCATTAAGCACAACCGTTTCGCTCCAGTTAATAATCATAAGCATAAGTTTATTGAAATGTCTTATATATATTCAGGTCAAATTAATGAAGTAATAAATGGTACCCCTATTACTTTAAAGAAAGGTGATTTAATAATTTTAGATACAAATGTAATTCATTCAGTAGATGTTACTGGTACTAATGATATTATGCTTAACTTTCTTATTAATAGAGAATACTTTAATAATTCTTTTTTTAATTATTTGGATTCAGAAAATGTAGTGACAAGCTTTTTACTTCATGCACTTTATGAAAGTCATAAATATAATACATATTTAATTTTTGATACTGAAAAAAATGAGTTCATTCATAATATAATATGTAAACTTACTGAGGAACTAATTGCTCCAAACTTAAATTCCACTGCCATAACAGATAGTTGTGTCATAATATTATTTTCTGAATTACTAAGAATATATAACTCACAAGAAAAAAATAAAGACAATGCTAATTTATCTAAGCAAACTAAATTGGCCATTGAAATTTCCAATTATATTTCTTCTAATTATGAAACAATTAGTCTTGCTTCAGCTGCTAAGCATTTTCATTTTACACCTAACTACTTTAGTAATATTGTTAAAAAGTACACGGGCCAAAATTTTAAAGATCTGATTTTGGATGAAAGACTGAAAAAAAGCTCTTATCTCTTAAGAAATACAAACTTAACTATTGAAGAAGTTATAGAGAAAGTTGGAATCTCAAATATTCAGTTTTTCTATAAAAAATTCAAAGAACACTTTGGCGTAACCCCCCATAAATATAGGAAATAACTTTCTAATTCAAAAGGCCCATCTCCCAAGATGGACCTTTTCATTACCATAATTATAGTTTTCCTTTATAATCAAACCAATCAAAATCAGCAACATTATCACTTTCTTTACCATTACTGCTTGCAAATAAACCTATATATGTTCCTACAAATCCACCTGCAACATCAGAACTTAATATTCTTCCATCTATATCTCCTGCTAACAATTCCATTTTGTCTAAAGATTCTCCATAATAAAAGCTATACTCTTGTCCTCTAGCAATCACCTTTAAATAAATTACTTGTGATGAAAAGACTTTCTTTATAAGTTCACTTTCTATATTCTCATAATTAAAAGTTCCGTTTATAAAGTCAACATTACTTTTTGATACACATTTCATTAACCTAATAATCTTTTGGTCATTTTCAATTGCATATTCTAATCTAAATTGGTGATTATCATTTTGAACTAATGCAATTCCAGCTGTTTCACACTCATTTTGTGGATTAAACTCCATTTTTGTAACTACTTCAAAATTCATATGCTGCTGACGTCGTCCAATAAAACTAGGACTTTTATTGTTTCCTTCTTTCTTGAAATTCGTAAAAGGTCCAAATGGAGGTGGACTAAGAGTATCCAGCATTGATGCCTCTCTAACCTTTAATCTAAGAAATCCCGGCCTTTCTGTTAAGCTCCAAAATTGTTGTTTAGGTGTACGAATAGTGTTCCAGTTAAAGTTTAATATTCCATTTTCAAAATCATCACGAATCTCAGGTTGATTTTTAACAGAGGCTGGTAAGCTAGGCATTGGATATGTAAACTCTATTTTTCCAGTGCCAGGACTTACTATAGGCCATTCATCTTCCCAGGTTACTGGAATTAGGAACGTTTCTCTTCCAAGATTTTTATAAAATCCTCCATAAGGGCGAGAAGCTAACGCAACCATATACCATTCACCGTTTTGAGTTTCTATCAAATCTCCATGTCCTGCATTTGAAATAGGATATCCTTTACCAAGATGTCTATGCGTTAATATTGGATTTCCTGGATTCCCTTCATAATGACCCAGAATATTTTTGCTTCTTGCAATTGTAACTGAATGATAATGCTCAGTACCACCTTCTGAAATAAGCAAATAGTAGAAGTTATTAACCTTATATAAGTGAGGTCCCTCAACAAAACTTGCATTTTTCATAGCACCTTTCCAAAGGGTATGACTGTCACCTTTTAATTTCATAGTATTTAAATCAATTTCTTGAATCCAAATTTCATGATCCCCCATATACTGAGGATTCTGCGAAGTTCTAGTTCCTGTATAATACGCTTTACCATCTTCATCAAAGAACAATGAAGGATCTATTCCCTCTGCACCTTCAATCCAATATGGATCTGACCAAGGTCCATTGGCATTTTCAGACATTACAATAAAATTCCCTCCATCATTCATATTTGTAGTTATAACATAAAATACTCCTTTATGATATCTTATAGTTGGTGCAAATATTCCTCCTGAATAGCCTGCTCCGTCTAAATTCAACTGACCCTTCCTATCTAAAACGTGACCTATCTGTTTCCAATTTACAAGATCTGTACTTTTAAATATTGGTATGCCAGGGAAAAATGCAAAACTTGAATTAATCATATAATATTCTTCTCCAACACGACATATTGATGGATCTGGATAGAATCCTGGTAAAATAGGATTACAAAAATTTTCTTTACTTATATCTTGTGTATTCATCTAAGCCACTTCCTTTGATTGTTAATTAGATATTTAATAATACTTATTAATTTTATTTTTATCGCTACTTTGCTTTTCATTATCTTAATAAATTTCTACTTTAATTCAACTTCTATTTCTAAACACTTATTTAAACTTCCACCAGCATAAATTTTAAACATACCTACTTCCACAATATAATTCATGCTGTTATCATAGTAACCTAACTCACTTACTGGAATTATAAAGTCAACTTTTTTGCTTTCACCTTTTTCTAAGGTTACTTTTCTAAAAGATTTTAGTTCTCTTACTGGCCTAACTCTTTTAGCTGCAACATCTTGAATATACAATTGAACAGTTTCCTCTCCATCCATTTCTCCTGCATTTGTAACTGTAATAGATGCTCTTAGTTGGTTGTCTTCTATGACAGCTTGTAAATCTGAATATTCATAGGTTGTATAGCTTAAACCATACCCAAATGAATACACTGGCTCTGATGGAATGTCTAAATATTTTGATGTAAACTTAGATTTTCCAGCTGGGCGTCCTGTAGATGGATGATTATAGTAACACGGACATGCTCCCGTACTCTGAGGGAAGGATACTGATAGCTTACCACTTGGATTATACAAGCCTAGTAAAATTTCTGCCACTGCATTTCCTGCTTCTATTCCTCCATGCCATGCTTCTAAAATTGCTTGTACATGTTCAGAAACCCAAGAAATAGCTAGTGGTCTTCCATTAACCAATACTGCCACAACTGGTTTTCCTGTTTCGTATAGAGCTTTTAATAGCTCCTCTTGTTCTTGTGGAAGTGAAATATCTGAGCGGCTTGCAGCTTCTCCTGACATTTCTTTTATTTCTCCAACCACAGCTACAATCACATCACACTCTTCAGCAATATGATTTACCGCACTAACATCTACCTTACTATCTTTAATACATGCTTCGTATTTTAGCTTATGAAATTTTGCTTTTAATCCTTCCAAAATACTGATGCAATCTTCATCATGCCCATTAATTGCCCAAGCACCCAGCATTTGTCCCTTGCTTTCTGCCAAATTTCCCACTAAGCCAATTTTCTTATCTGAACTTAAAGGAAGAATATCTTCATTTTTTAAAAGTACCATTGATTTCAAGGCTGCTTCCTTAGCCTTTTCTCTAAATTCAGGTTTTAATATTGTATTTTCTTCTTTTACCTTATTTGTCTGATATGGATTTTCGAACAATCCTTTCTCCATTTTTAGTTTTAAAACTTTATATGCTGTATTATCAACTAAGGATTCTTTAATCTTTTCTTCTTCCACCAATTCCTTTAAATAAGTACTATAACTTTTTGATGACATGTCCATATTCATTCCAGCTTCTATTGCTAATTTTGAAGCTTCCTTTTGATCTTCTGCAAATCCATGATTAACAAGCTCTGCAATCGCATTAGCATCGCTAACCAAGAGGCCACCAAATCCACATTCTTCTTTTAATATATTATTCAATAAATAATTATTTGCTGTTACCGGAACTCCATTTACATCATTAAAAGAAGGCATTATACTGGCAACGCCTACATCAATTGCTGCCTTAAATGGTGGTAAATAAACTTCGTGTAGTTTTTGCATGGATATATCGGTAGTATTATAATCTCTTCCACTTTCTGCTGCACCATAAGCTATAAAATGCTTAGCACAAGCAAGTAATCTATCTTCTTGTGCCGGATTACCTCCTTGAAAACCTTTAACTTTTGCTCTAGCAAAAACACTGTTTAAATAAGTATCTTCACCTGCTCCCTCACTTATTCTTCCCCATCTAGCATCTCTTGCTACATCTATCATCGGTCCAAAAGTCCAGTGTATTCCTGAAGAAGTAGCTTCCTTTGCAGCCATTTCAGCAGTTTCCTCCCACAGTTTTGGATCAAAAGCACAACTTTCTGCAAGTGGAATTGGGTATACAGTACGCATTCCATGGATAATATCTGCCCCAAATAATAGTGGAATACCAAGACGTGATTCTTCAACTGCAATTTTTTGAAGATAATTTATCTTTTCAGCACCATATAAACCATTGAAAGAACCTATTTTCCCAGCTCGAACATCATCTTCCCTCAAGTCTTCTTTAGCTGTACTAATAAGCTTATGGAATTCTTCTTCGCTTATTCTGCCATCAAACATCATATCTAATAATTCCTCAAAGGACACCTCAAAGGCTCCTACAAGGGAAGGTCCTAGTTGCTGCAATTGTCCAATCTTTTCTTCTAAGGTCATTTGATTTAATAGAGATATAATTTGTTCATGTTGCTTTTCTGTTATCATTTGTCTTTCCATCCCCTTAATAAATTTTCGTATAAACTCAATGTTTTATAATATAATTATAAATTTTGAGATATACAAAATCCTTGTCTTTTTTAATCTAAAAAGGGGTATTTTTTAACCTTTTTTATTTTTTCTATATTCACCTGGATTAGAACCATAAACATTTTTAAATAGTTTATTAAACGCTTTAACATCTGAAAATCCATTTTCTATAGCAATATTGATTATTGATAAATCTGTATTTATAAGTTCTCTGTATGCACTTTCAAGTCTTAAACTGTTTAAATATTTGATATAGGATATTCCCATATACTTCTTAAAAAACTTAGAAAAATATTGTGGAGTCAAATTCACCTTTTCTGCTACCATCTCTAAAGACAAATCTAATTTTTTGTTATCTTTTATATAATCTACTATTTCAGTTAATCTATCTAAATTCTTTCTACTACTTATACTTTCTTTATCAGGCTTACTTATACTAAAGTTTGTTACTAACTCAAACAATATGTCAAAGATTAAACTATATGATTTCAATATGTATCCATCTTTTCTTTCGTTATATATACACTCCAAATCTTTTAGCATACCTTTTAACTTAGAATATTTGTTACCATCCTCTGATTTCAAAGTTGAATTACATACAAATGAAATGCCGTCTATATTAGGATAATATATTTTTACAAACTCATAAGGAATTTGCAACAAAACTCCTTCACCATTCTGTTTATATTGTGATGAATGAATTTCATTTATGTTAATAGCCATTAAATTATCATGACCTAATTCATATTTTTCTGAATTAACCCATAAATCAATGCTCCCTGTAATAATATAAAATATCTCTATATTACTGTGCCAATGTTTAGTTATTGTATTTATATGATTAGGATCTTCTTTTGAAAGAACTTTCCCGTTATATAATTTAATTGGAATATCATCGTTAAATTGTATCATTTCATGTTTAAAATCCATATTGCTTCTCCTGCTAAAATATATGTCATTATCTTTTTCCTTTCATTATATCCTTGATAAATATTTTGAACAATTATTATTTGAAATTATAACTTTCTGCTAAAATATTATTAATTAGTGCTATTACAAATCAAAACATATAATATTAAAAGGAGGAATTGCCTTAGTAATTGAAATAGACTTCAGTTCCATTGACATATAACAAACAAGGTTATCTCAGAAAATTCACATTTTCAAGATAACCTTGTTTTAAAAATTATAGTATTTTATACTAATCTACACTAACTTTAATTGTACCTAATTTCTTATCAAGCTCATCTAATACTACACTTGATACTGGGAAGAATGGCATATATGATAATTCTCTTGGAGATTTATCTCCTACCTTTCCAATCATATGCTCTTCTAACAATATAGGCAATGTTTCAACTAATGCCTTTTTAGTTTCTTCATTCTTTACCAATTCCTCATAACTCCATTGAGTACTGTAATATTTAACATAAGCTACCTGTGGCACATAGTAAAAATCATATACACCGCTAACTAACTCAACAGTAACATTATCACCACTTTGGCTGGCATTAAGCTCAGTTTCTTTTAAAGACTTGCCATTTACTTTTACATTTTCTAATTTTGCATTAGGTAAAATTAGTGATGCTGATGCATTGAATGGAATTACAAATTTAAAGCTTAAATTTCCTTCTTCGCTTATTCTCCATCCACTTTCATATAGTCCTACCGCTGAATTATAAGTTGCCTTTGCATATTTTAAACGATAATCAGGCATAGGAGTTAATCTAATATGTCTAAAACCAGGTTTATCTTCCACAGGATTTATTCCTGCCATGTATCTGTACATCCATTCTACAATAGATCCATAGGAATAATGATTTAATGAATTCATATCTGTGCCACTTATTTTTCCATCTGGAAGTACAGAGTTCCAACGTTCCCAAATTGTTGTTGCTCCCATAGTTACTGCATATAACCAACTTGGATAATCCTTATTTAGAAGTAATGTATAAGCTAAATCATTACAACCACTTTCTGATAAAGACTTACATAAATATGGCGTTCCAATAAAACCTGTTTTTAAATGATTTTTATCTGCCTTAAATCTTTCCTGCATATCTGCTACTACTCTAGCTTTTTTACCCTCTGGTACTAAATCCATATAAAGTGCAAGAATATATGCTGTTTGATTTTTTAGTGCTAAACGTCCAGTGCTTGTAAAATATTCAGCTCTTATTGCCTCTCTAATTTCATTAGCTAAAGTTTCATATTCCTTAAATAATTCTTCTCTATTTAATACTTTTGCAGACTTTGAAACAATCATTGAAGAATAGTAATAGTAAGCTGATGCAATAAATGCTGTTTCAGTTCCGCCTGCAAAACTATTAGGATTTTCTCCATCTAACGCAAGCCAATCTCCTAATTGGAAACCTGTTACCCAAAGTCTTCTTGAACCTGAATTTTCATCTTGTTTTCTGATGAAATCCACCCATGACTTCATACTGTCAAATTGCTGTTCTAATATTCTCTTATCTCCATATTGAACATAAACAGTCCATGGTATTATTGTAGCTACATCTGACCAACCACTGGAGCAACCATCCCCTGTGCCTGCTACTGGTACAATATTAGGTACTTTTCCACCTAATACTTCTTGTTCACAAGCTATATCATAAACATACTTATTGAAAAAAGCAAAGGTATCCATGTTAAAGCTTGCAGTTCCTGAGAATACTTGAGCATCCCCAGTCCAACCTAAACGTTCATCACGTTGTGGGCAATCTGTTGGAACATCTAAAAAGTTGCCTTTTTGACCCCATAATGCATTTAAGAATAATCTATTTACTAAAGGATTGCTAGTTTCTATATGACCTGTTAGTTCCATATCAGAATATAACACACAGCCTGTAAAATCTTCTTGTTTTACTTCTCCATGCCAACCACTTACTTTTACATACCTGAAACCATAGTATGTGAAATGTGGTCTGACTACAGATTCTTCTCCATTTGCTATATATTTAAATTCACATTTTGCACTTTGTAAATTATCTCTATAGAAGTTGCCGTCTTGAAGAATTTCACCATATTGTAGTGTTATTTCAGTTCCCTTAGGTGCTTTAGTCTTAAACTCAATCCAACCTACCATGTTTTGACCTAAATCAAGAACTGTTTCTCCTGCAGGAGTTGTAATTACTTCTACTACATTTAATCGTTCTTTTATTTTTACAGGCAAACTTAGCCTTGCTTTTAATTTTTCATAACCTATTTCAATTTCTTCAACTTCATAGATAGCTTGTTCAGCTAAAGTTGAATCAAGAATCTCTCCATCATAAATTCCACTAGCTAAAACTTGACTTTTTCTTGCTTTCCAAGTTTCATCAGAACTTACTATAGTACTAGTTCCATCTTCAAAATCTATGACAACTTCACATAATAAAGCAAACTTATCACCATATAAATTCTCTGTTCTAGAAAGTCCAAAACGTCCTTTGTACATTCCATTTGCAAGAGAAACATCAATTATATTTTCTCCTTGTTTTAAACTATCTGTAATATCATAAGTTTGATATTGTAACCACTTATTGTAAGCGTTAAAGTTTGGTGCAAGATATTCATCTCCTGCTTTTGCCTTATTTATATTAATTTCATATAAACCTAAACCACATACATAAGCGCGAGCTGATTTTATTTTCTTGTCCACATTAAATTCTTTAGTTAAAACAGGGTGAACGGAAGAGTCTAATTTAGGCGTAATCCATTTTGAAGTCCAAGGTTCACTCATTTTAGCTGTTTCAAACCAATTTACATCACTGGTTGCAACCTCTCCATTATCTGTCCAAACTGTTACCTTCCAATAGTAACAAGTTCTTTGCTTTAACTGTATTGGTAATTGAAAACCTAAACTATCTATGTCTTCACTTTTCCCGCTATCAAAAACAACTTCATTGAATTCTTTATCCAAAGCCACTATAACTTGTGCTGCTTCTTGTTTCTTTGCATCTGTTTCAATAGTTACAAATGAAATAGATGGTTGTCCTAAATCAAATCCTAATGGATTTGTAATGTGATTTGTCTTTAACTTAATTACTCTCATACTTAATTCTCCTCTTCTGCTAATTATAATTGAAAATCACAGATATCTCCTTGATTTCTCCTCTAGAATTTTTTCTAATTGCAAATTTCTTAATATCATTACAACCATTTTGTAATTGATAATTTAATTCTGTTATAGTTGCTTTAGCCTTCTTGGTCATTCCACCATCCTCAACCACAATGAATCTATCTTTCTTGCAAGTTAATTCATCATTTGCATCATCAATAACTACATAATATTCTGGCCTTTCTTCTATTATCAAATACTGCTTTCCCACTGTAAGGCTTGAACACAATTGGTTGTTTACACATTTTCCCATCAATTTAAACACCTCATTAACTTCATTTTATAATATAAAAATATACTCCTACTATTTTAATGTTTTAATATCTTTCTTGAATTAAGTTGCTCTAAAATGTCTGAATACTCACCATCTAATTTATATATAGACATTATTACTATTTCAACTACTGTAATAAATACTGGTATTATTATGAATAATGCGTTTATTCCAATCAAAGCTGATGATGATTGTACTTGCACACCACCAATGTAGCCTGTCATTCCTAAGACCCATCCTATAAGACCTGATCCAAGTCCACTACCTATCTTAGTTCCAAAACTTTGCGCACTAAATATTAGGCCTTCCTGTCTTATTCCATTTTTCCACTCACCATATTCAACAGTATCTGCAAGCATCGGTCCTTGAGTCCATTGTGTAGCTGTACCAATTCCTTTTACGATTACTCCTGCTGCAACAATCATAAGATTGGCTCCACCCAAAAACATAATTGAATAGCCTACAGCCATTAATATTAATCCTGCAATCAACATATTTCTCTTGCCGAACTTTCTAACCAATGGATATCCCAAAGGTATACATACAAACATAGGAATCATGCTACATAATGATAAAATCCCAACTGCTGCTGGATTCTTTAATATGTATTGTGCAAAATACACTGTGGCTCCCATGCTAAGTGCCATTACTATATTTGAACAAAAACCATTTCCAGTTAGAATAAGCCAATACTTATTTTTAAATAAATACTTAACTTCATCCTTTAAATGTCGTTTTTCCTTTTTAGAATTAACATTTTCCTGTTCACTACCAACTCTTTCTTTTGTATTGGCAAATGCTAATAAGAATAACGCTGCAGAAATTGCTCCAAAAACCACAAATGTGATTGTCCAAGCTGTCTTTCCTCCTCCAAATGCATTTACCAAAGGTAATGTTCCCATATTGATAGCTAAACTGCCCACTGTAGTCATTATTGATCTTATAAAACCAATATTTTCTCTTTCTTTCTGATTTTGAGTAACCAAGGAACTTAATGAATAGTATGGTATTACTGCTGCTGTATATATAATACAAAATGTATTATATGTTATAAAAATATATATTAGCTTTCCTACTTCACCTAATTCAGGCACTGTAAACAATAGGATTCCGGCTATACCATAAGGAATTGCCATCCTTAAAAGCCATGGTCTAGCCTTACCATATTTAGAATTAGTTCTATCAGTAATAAATCCCATCATAATGTCTACAACACCATCAAATATCTTTGATATAAGCATTATTGACCCAACAGCTGCTGCACTAACTCCTGCTACATCAGTATAATAAAAGAGTAAAAATGCTCCCATTGCTGTAAATAATAAATTTATACCAACTTCTCCTGAACTGTAAGATATCTTCTCTTTATAACTTAGTTTCACATCTGCATTATGCTTATTGTTCTTTATCGCTTGCTCCATATATACGCCCTCCAATTTATTCTTTATAATATTCATTTACTAAGATGCTCTTTAAACCGTTTTCATAAAACACAAAAATAAACTTATATTTATAATAATTTTTCTCATACTACTAAAAACGTTCATATCTAAAATATCTGTCCTAATCATCCCTCTCTATTCTTCTTATGTAAACATTTTAACTTATAAGATAATATCAATCCATGATATATAATCACCTAAATTTGATTTTTTTTTAGATTAGTAAATTCATAGAATTGTATCATAATTTCTATTTTGTTATACTTTATATACAAATGAAAGGACGGTAATGCAAGATGATTGAAATGTATACTTCTTCTGGAATAATTCAATCTATTTTAACAAAATCTTATTTAAATACTGGAAAAAAGAAAAGTTTTGGGGACGCAATTATTGAATTGTATAAAAAAAATAGTTATGTAACCATTAAGCCTAGTTTACCTGAAGAATCTTTCTGGAATTGTTTATCAGATGATGAATTTTTAGATTTGCTGAACAACATACCAATTTCTATGAATACTGTTCTCGAAAATAGAGATATAACAAAATTTTCAGAGTTAAAAGAAGCAATTATACTTAGAGAACGAAATGATATTTTTGTAAATAAACACTTTAATTATATAAATGACCACACACATTCACATGACTATTTTGAAATTTATTATGTGTTCAAAGGTAACTGTGAATTTCAATTTGAAAAAGAACACCGTACTCTTGAGGAAGGTGAGCTATGCATCATTGCTCCTACATCATTACATAATATAATTGCAGATAATAGTGATTCTATCATAATATCTATTGCTATTAGAAAAAGTACTTTCGATAACACCTTTTTTCCACTACTCTCACAAAAGGATTTACTTTCTTACTTTTTCAAGACAATACTTTATGATAAAACCTCACCAAATTATCTTTTATTTCACACTCAAAATTCAACAGATATAAGAATTATAATTAAAAATCTAATCATAGAAAATAATAAAGACGATTTGTATTATAATAATTGCAGTATAAGTTGGGCAAATATTCTTTTCTCAACTATTTTAAGAAATTATAGCAAAACAATTCAATTTAATAATTATGCTATAGGAAGTGAGTTTTCCTTAATCATTCAGTATATACAAAATAATTATAAAACTCTTACTCTAAGTTCTCTTGCTGAATATTTTCACTATAGCGAAGCCCATTTAAGCATACTAATAAAAAAGAATATTGGCTTAAAATTCACAACTCTATTAACTAATTTAAAAATGGAAGATGCTAAGGAATACCTCTTAAATACTGATTTATCTATAGAAAAGATTTCAGAAGCTGTAGGTTATAATTCTGTTGAACATTTTTCTAGAACCTTTAAAAAACATTATGGCTACTCACCACAGCAGTTTAGAAAATTACAATAGTACCCTACATATAAATAAGCCTAGAGTATAAGCTTTATCCTCTAGGCTATTTATCAACTAATTCTTCTTTTACTTATTACGATTCTCTTTGCCTATTTCAGGTATTGGTAATACTACCAAGGCTGAAAGTATCGAGAACCCTGCAAGCATCAAGAAGAAGAATGTATATCCATCATCTCCCATTAGCTTTGTTCCCAAAGCTATAAGCATTGGAGCTAAAAATTGAACTATTGCTGATGATAAGTTTACTGTTGTATTCATTATTGCGATATCTTTACCTGCGTTCTCTTTAGATGGTAATATTCTATTAACTAATGCATTATCTACTGCTGTATACATACCAAATCCAAAGTTAAAGAAGAAGTTTCCTACTATTACAAAAGTAACACTACCTGAGAATGCAAATGCAATCATACAAACTCCTGTTATTAATGCTGCTAACATTACAAAAGGCTTTTGTTTTCTTATCTTATCTGATACAAAGCCTCCAAATATTCCTGATAAAACCATTAACATTATCGCTGGTGATTGATATGCCATAACTCTCATGATATCTCCTTCACCAAGATGGAATCTCATTATATAGAAAAGAGTTAACATACTTAATCCCGCATTTGTAACATTTATAAACAACTTAGTAAGAAGTGCCCATGTATATTCTGGATATTTCTTTACACTTGGATAGAAGTTCTTTAACCCTTCACCAAAGCTTTTCTTCTTTTCTACTGTTCCTGTAAATTGAGTATCTTTAATAAGAACTGCTGCTGATAATCCGCCTATAACTTGAATAATTATAATTGCTAAAAGCTTTTGTTGAACAGGTACATCTGCATATATTCCAAGTACAGCTTGACCAATCATAACACAGATTGGAGCTGCTGCACCAAACAATCCAGATACTCTGCCAAATCTCTCTGGATCAACTTGCTCTGGTACTACTGCATAACAAGATAAAGTAACCATTCCATAGAAGAAGTTTGCTAAGCAATAACCTATTATAAGTACTGGTACTGAATTAGCATAAGTAAATGTCAGCATTGATAGTGCTCCACCTATGCTCCCTGCAACCATCCAAAATCTTCTTCTTCCCATCTTAACTCTTGTTTTATCTGCTATAGCTCCACCTAATGGAGATGTTATAACTAAAAATATTCCTGTTATTCCTCCTACCATACCATATACAGCTGTTGCATTTTGAACCCCTACTATTCTTATAATATTAAAGGTTGCTAACCCAAATCCTAATAATACTAAAGGTGCTATTGATGTGCCTAATCCAAGTACTGCACCTATTAAAAGTCTTGCAAAAGGTGTTCTTTGAAATTGTTGATTTCCCATATAATTCCCCTCCATTATGTAATTAATTCATGATAACCTTTTCATCTTTAGTTTTTGAAAAGGTTTTCTTGTTTATGTAATCATTTTATCATCAAAAAAAATATCAATCCATGTAATATTTTTATTCAAATCCGACGTTTTTTTAGATGAATTTTTAGAATTAAATAAATTGAAAATCTTAGTAAACTACACATTTATAATTTCACAGAAATAACAATTGACATTAAAAAAGAATGATTTACGAAATATATCGCAAATCATTCCAAAATATTAATGATTTAATTACTAATTACTTTTACAGACCACCTACATATACTATTTTGATGCAATAATCTCTATTTTTGCTGTAGCTAATTCATCAGATGAAGCCTCTATAATTATAGGGCCACTTTCCTCTGTTGATTGTACAATTGCAATGCAATAGCCATTAAAGGCATTTCTATAATTTGTTTTATCAGAATCATGGTCCATTGGATTACCATTTCCTGTACCTATCAAACTTCCATTACTAATTACATTGAACTTCACCTTATTTTGAGCATTAGGTACAATTATTCCGTCTTTATCAACTATAGCCGCAGTTACAATAGTCACATCCTCACCATCAGCATTAATAATTGTTTGATCAGGCAACAATAAAATACCTGCTGGTTGTCCAGAAGTCTTTTGAGCATCTTTTGCAACTTCAATACCACTACTATATGCTTTTACAATAAGTTCTCCTGGCATATATTCAACATCAAAATCAACGTAGTATTCCCCTTTTTCTTTCGTCTTTCTTCCTATTGATTTTCCATTTAAAATAAGCTCCACTTCTTCACAATTGGTTATTGCTCTTACTGAAATATTTTCTCCAATCTTATCTGCCCACGTCCAATGAGGAAACAAATGAACTAAAGGTTTATTTTCAATCCACATAGCTTGATATAGATAAAAATTATCTTTTGGCAAACCACATAAATCAAAGGTCCCGCTTTGAGCCATTACAGATGGCCAAAAGAATGGGAATGGTTCTCCACGATAATCAAAGCCTGTCCATACGAATAACCCACCCATTCTAGGATTATTAAGGTAGAATTCCCATGCCTTTTCTGGAGGACATGTTCCTCCTGCTCCTCCTGCTGTCTCAACCGGAGTAACACTCATATGTGTTATTTCTGAATTCAAGCAGGATATGGAGCATTTTTCTACACTATCCTCATAGCATCCTCTTGTAGTTGCTTTCATCACGTTCTCAGTACTAATAAATAACTTATCAGGATAAGCTTCAAGATTTTGTAGTACGTATGATTGTGCCAAATCACTCTCTATATAATTTACGCCTATAACATCAAGTGCATCCATGTGTTTTCCTGAACTTGATCCAAATATATCAGCACTTGTAACAAGTCTTGTTGGATCAAGAGATTTAACTATATTTCTCATACGTTTATGCATACGTATTGACAAACTACTTCCTCCAATAAATTCTTCATTGCTAATACTCCACATAAATACACTTGGATGATTTCTATCACGTAATACTTGAGCTTCAAGTTCTTTTATTCTTATTTCACTTGCTTCTAAAAGTCTGCCTTCATTCATAACAAGCATCCCTAACCTGTCACATGCATCAAGCAGTTCAGATGCTGGTAAATTGTGGGCACATCTATAGGCATTAACCCCTGCTTCCTTAAGCTTTTTAATCTTGAACTCATGTATTCTATCAGGCACTGCCACACCAACTCCAGCAAAGTCTTGATGTACTGACATTCCTTTAATAGGAGTATGTTTCCCATTTAAGAATAGTCCTTTAGTTGTATATTCAATACTTCTTATTCCAAATACAGTTTCATAATCATCCTTAATTTCATCATGAACAATTACTTCTGTAATAGCCTTATAAAGCTTAGGAGAATCTATTTCCCATAGTTCAGGATTGCAAACAGTTATCTCTTGAATCACCTTATTCTTATGCATACCCTCATTCATTATATTTACAACATTCTCCCCAACAAAATCTCCATAAGGATTGATTATTGAAGTCTTAAGAGTATACTCTGCCGCATCAAAATCTTCGTTAAAAATCACTGTTTCAACTCTAATTACAGCCTTATCCTGCTCTATTCTAGGAGTTTGTACATAAGTTCCCCACTTATCAACATGAAGTTTATCAGTTTTTGTAAGCCAGACATTTCGGTAAATTCCTCCACCTTCATACCACCAACCTTCATTACCACATGTAGTATCTATCTTTACAAGAATTACATTTTCTCCTTCTTCTCCATATTTCAATAAATCTGTAATATCAAAACTAAAACTATTATATCCACTAAAATTCTCGCCAATATAACAGCCATTCACCCAATAATCTGATATTCTTCCAACACCATCAAATTCAATAAAAATCTTTTTACCTTCATCCTCTTTAGGTAAAGTAAAGGTCTTTCTATAATATCCTACTGTTTGTGGTAGAAATCCGTACATGCCATTTTTAAAATCCATTACATACTCTTGATTAAGAACGGCATCATGAGGTAATTTAACTTTTTCCCAACCTTCTTTCCCCTTTTCAATAGACTCCATAGCAAACCAATCTTTATATTCATGTTCTGAAGCTGCTCTTGGTCTATGCATAACCTTTAAAAGTGGTTCAATTGCAGAACCGTTAAGAAATAGTGACCCTTCTTCATCAATAGCATTATTAGTATATCCACCTATTAACGCTGATTTTTGATGATTCTTAGGAATTGGCCCAATTTCATTTCTTGTAAAATACCAATCTTTATTAAACTTAACTCTTGATCTTACTCTAGTATTCATATCCTTCACGTCCTTTTTATCTTCATTTCTATATCAAGTCTATATCAAGTGAAACTTGATTCAGGTGGGGTGTATCCCCATCTGAATGTTAGTTTAACTTATCCAGGAGCGTGCATCCGTTATCTCCAACTTAAGCAGAAAATTTAAATCTATGATTTAGTGTGAATCGGTTAAGCAGACATCTCGAATCTATGATTTGATGATGGTCGCTTACTCTGTGAGTACTCATCTGACTTTAGGAAGGGGAGTTTCATATAAAGTGGAGTGTTACGGATGCTAGCTATCGGATAAACCTATAAAACATCATTTCATGTAAACATTTTAACATGCAAGAAAATATCTATCCATGTTGTAATTTTATGAAAATCCGACTTTTTTTTAGATTGTCTTTCCTTTGTATTTTATGATACAATTTGATTCATAAAAAGTTTTCGTTTAGTCTATTATGATATACTATTTACCTTAAGAAAGGAGTATTAGAATATGACAGATATGTACGTAACTTCAGGCATGGTTCAACATATATTAACAGAATATCATTTTAATCATAATAAGAATAAAGGTTTTAGAGATATAGTTTTAGAACTGTATAATAGAGAAAATTATGTAACTCAAAAACCAACATTACCTAATAAATTTCTTTTGTCAAACTTAAATGATAATGACTTTTTAGATTTATTGAATCAATTGCCAATTTATATTAATAGTATTATTAACGTTCATTCCAATACAGAAATAGGGGAATCTGATATTCTGCCAGAAAATAGTGATATTTTTGTAATTAAACATTTTAGTTATTTAAATGACCAGCCTCATTCTCATAATTATTTTGAGATATCATATGTATTCAAGGGTAACTGTCAACTTATATTCGAAAAGGAACACCGTACACTAAATGAAGGTGAATTATGCATAATTGCACCCATGTCCTTACATAACATAATTGTTGATGATGTTAATTCTATTATTATTACTATTACTATTAAAAGAAGCACCTTTGACAGAGCTTTCTTTACCTTGTTATCACAAAAAGATTTGCTTTCTTATTTCTTCAGAACAATTCTTTATAATCAAACCTCTTCAAATTATCTTCTGTTTAACACTGATAATTCAGCTGACATAAAAATAATAATTAAGAATTTGATTCTGGAAAATTATAAAGGTGATATTTATTATAATAACTGTAGCATTAGTTGGGCTAATATTCTTTTTGCAAATATCTTAAGAAACTACAGTGAAACAATTCAGTTTTACAATTATGATTTAGACAGTGATTTTTCTTTAGTTTTACAATATATACAACATAACTACCGAAAGCTCACCTTAAAATCCCTGGCTGAACATTTTCATTACAGCGAAGCGCATTTGAGTACTTTAATAAAAAAAAATACTGGCTTAAACCTTATTGCCTTAATAACAAAATTAAAAATGTCAGATGCAAAAGATTATCTTATAAATACTAACTTATCAATAGAAAAAATATCTGAATATGTAGGTTATAATTCTGTGGATCATTTTTCTAGAACCTTTAAAAAGCACTATCAATCATCCCCTCAACAATACAGAAAACTTTATTAACGTTATAACAAATTTTCATTCAATTAAAAAGACAATAGGTTATTGAATCACCTATTGTCTTTTTAATATTTTTAATTCAAACATATCATCACATCTAAACTCAGATCACTAAAAATACCACATTATTTAATAATTTCAGTAATCTCTACTGTAGATAAATCCTTAAACTTATAGTTAGCTGTTTCATTGTTTGAAGCATATCCAACAGCTAAAACTTTCATATTTCCAGCTAGGGCTGCTTCAACTCCTGCATCTGCATCTTCAACTACTAAACATTCTTCTGGTACTACTTTTACTTTTTTTGCTGCAAGCAAGAATACTTCTGGATCTGGCTTACTATTTTCTATTTCATTTCCATCTGCTACTCCATCAAAGTAATTGCTTAAACCTATTTTTTCAAGGATAAATGGAGTGTTTTTACTTGATGAACCTATTGCTATTTTTATATTATTTGCTTTTAACTCCTCCAATGCCTTCATTACTCCTGGTAATATATCATCTGGAGTAAGTTCATTTAATAATTCTCTATATAAATTATTCTTTTTTTCTGCCATACTATTTTTTTCTTCATTAGTGTACTCTTTGTTAGCTTTTTCTAAGATTATTTCTAAACTTTCCATTCTGCTAACTCCACGAAGTCTTTCATTTATAGTTCTGTCAAAATATATACCTTTCTCATCAGCCATTGCTTTCCAAGCTCTGTAGTGGTAGTCATCAGTTGAAACTATAACTCCATCCAAATCAAAAATCACTGCTTTTATACTCATTGTAACTTCACCTCTAAATTAAACTAAAACAAATTTTTCTTGGGTCCGTTCTTATATAAATAATTCCTATGTGCTATCTACAATATTGTTTATAAATTAAAATCTTGCTCCCCAAACATTGCAGAATGGATCTACAGGGCTAATTCCTTTAAACTCTGATTTACCAGTAATCTTATCAATTACTGCATCTACTACATATTCATTTGATGAATACGCATTTATAAATGTTTTTATCATCGGTACATCTAATAAATGATATGGATTTGCTACTGATATAAACATTGTTGGTATATCTTTTACAAACCATGGTGCATTTGCCGCCATTAGATGTATCCAATCTACTCTTACAGTTGTTTGATTACTTGCAGTTTCTATATTTGCAACATATATAATCAAATCATATTTAGACTTTAACTCTTCAATTCCACCTTCAAAGACTTCCCTAAAATCCAACTTTTTGTTATCAAAAACATCTACTTCAAACCCCTCTGCTTCTAACTTTTGTTTTACCTTATCACTTGCTTGTTCTCCTTCTTTAAATCCACCATCTTCACTATCTCCCAATACATAAAGTCTAACTCTCTTGTATTTTTCAGAAGTTATAGGTAAAAGATTTTGAGTATCTTTCACTAAAGTAACAGACTTATCTGCACATTCTCTCGCCCAAGTTTCATGTTCTTCACATTTTAAAACTTTTAATGCTTCTTCATCTAAAACTAAAGTATCTTCTGCTTTTTGTTTATGTAATCCTAAGGATGCTTTAGTTGCCAAAATCCTTGTTACTGCTTCATCTACTCTTTCAATAGTTAAAATTCCATTTTTTATTCCCTTTAACATGAAGTTAAAGTCCTCTTCAATATTCTTATTAAATAAAAACATATCGCATCCACAAGCTATTGATTTTGGTACTGAAATTTCTCTTCTTTCAGCAACATTAAATCCAATCATTGCTGTTGCATCTGTAACAATAAGACCGTTAAAGCCTAATTTTTCTCTTAATAAACCATTTAATATCTCTTCTGATAAAGTTGCTGGCATTATTTCTTCATCTTTTAAATCAGGATTTAACTTTTTACTATAGTTTGGCAATAAAATATGTCCTGCCATTACTGTTTGAGCACCATCTTCTATGAGCCCTTTATAAATCATTCCATAAGTCTTGTCCCATTCTTCTACTGATAAAGAATTCACTGAGCTTAAAAGATGCTGATCTCTTTCATCCACACCATCTCCAGGAAAGTGCTTTATAGATACAGCCAACCCTGATTCAGTCATTCCCTTCATGCATTGCCTTGCCATTCTAAGTACTCTTTTAGGGTCACTTCCATAAGTTCTTACATTAGTGATTGGATTTCTGAAGTTCATATCAATATCTACGATTGGAGCAAAGGCCCAATTACAACCTGCAACTCTCCCTTCTCTTCCTGAAACTAACCCCAATTTATATGCCATATCTTCATCATCTGTAGCTGCAACTTGCATTTGCTTACCAAAATATGTTCCATCTATAGCAGTTCCATTTCCACCTGCTTCAAGGTTTGCTGCAAGTAGTAAAGGAATCTTTGAATTATCTTGAAGTAATTTATGAGTTCTTCTTATATCTTCACCTTTCCCAGGTCTGTACATCATTCCACCAGGTTTTATTTTTGATAAAAAGCCTTTCAATTGCTCTTCATCATCTGTAACTCCTACTGGACAAAATAGTTGTCCTACTTTTTCAATTAAATCCATTCCTTTAATTGTTTCTTCTACCCATTTAATATCCTCATCCTTTAAATAAAATGGTTTTGCTTTTAAATCTATCATAAATCTTACTTCCTCTCCCATTTAATTCAGTCCATTTTTGCATTCTCAACCAACTTGTGCGAGCTTAGAGATATTTCATTTAAAGTTTTAGAAACATCTTCAATACTTTCTGCTTGATTAGTCGCTACATCTCCTAATAGACCTATTGAATTATTTATTACTTCTATGCTATCTCTCATCTCTTGCAAGTATGAAAATATCTCCTTAGCAGATTCTTGACTTACTAAAGATAATTTTCTTATTTCACTAGCTACTATTGAAAAACCTTTACCTTGTTCACCTGCTCTAGCTGCCTCAATTGAGGCATTTAAACCTAACATATTTAATTGTTTTGAAATATTACTTATCAAATCAATTACTCCACTACTTTCATTTATTGATTTTGAAGTTTTTTCTATTCTATCGATAATTATATTCAAATTATCAGAAAGCTTGGTAGCATCGTCTTCAATGACATTTACCTTATTATTTGTTTCTTTAATTGAGTCCATCAACTTTTCTGAAATGTTAGCCACTGAATTTTCTCTTTGTGTATTTCTCATCAAACAAAAGGTTCCTATATAATTATTATTTAAATCTTTAATTGGAACATGGGTAAGCTTAAGATCTACTCCATGCTGCTCCTTTGTAAGAGTGGTGAATGTAGTTTTTTTATTTGCTTTTAATTTATCTTTTGCAATATTATCCTCTACTTTATCCCCTGCTTTATTTGGTGGTTTTATTGTTTCACCCTCTGATACAAGCAATATTTTTTCTTTATCCTCAATAACAATTGCAGTATCTTCTTTAAACAATTCTTTAATTACCAAAGCTGAGTCTATTAATGAATTAAAAATATCTTCCATGCGCTCCTCCTTAAAATCAAATAAATTGTTTATTTATATTACATGTCTTAAGTTTATCAAGAAACCCTTTACTTATAGACCTATATATAAATAAACTCAGTATCATATTCTTTTTTATTAACCAACCTGTTTAATCCACATTAAAATATAAGACTTTTATTCATTAATTAATATTTATATTGAGACTTATCTTCTTTCTTCTTGATTTCAAATCCATATTTTTATCAAGTTCAACTAAGATTCAGGTGGGGTGTATCCCCATCTGAATCTTAGTTGAACTTACACCCTCAAGGGGTACCTCGTCCAGGAGCGTGCAGCCGTTATCTCCAACTTAACCGATTCACACTAAATCTATGATTTAGTGTGAATCGGTTAAGCAGACATCTCAAATCTATGATTTGATGATGGTCGCTTACTCTGTGAGTACTCATCTGACTTTAGGAAGAGGAGTTTCATATAAGGTTGGAGTGTTACGGATGCTAGCTATCGGATAAATATCACTATATGTACAGGGACAAACCTACGTTAACATTGCAAGTTTGCCCCTAATTTTATTAAATATTTTTTAAATATTCCATTATCATTTCTTTATTTACTATTTTCTGATTGACCGATTTCAGGTATTGGTAAAACTACTAAAGCTGAAAGTATTGAGAAACCTGCAAGCATTAAGAAGAAGAAGGTATATCCATCATCTCCCATTAGCTTTGTGCCTAATGCTATAAGCATTGGAGCTATAAATTGAACTATTGCTGATGATAAGTTTACTGTTGTGTTCATTATTGCAATATCTTTACCTGCGTTCTCTTTAGATGGTAATATTCTGTTAACCAATGCATTATCTACGGCTGTGTACATACCAAATCCAAAGTTAAAGAAGAAGTTTCCTACTATTACAAAAGTAACACTACCTGAGAATGCAAATGCAATCATACAAACTCCTGTTATTAATGCTGCTAGCATTACAAAAGGTTTCTGTCTTCTTATCTTATCTGATACAAAGCCTCCGAATATTCCTGATAAAACCATTAACATTATTGCTGGTGATTGATATGCCATAACTCTCATGATATCGCCTTCACCAAGATGGAATCTCATTATATAGAAAAGAGTTAACATACTTAATCCTGCATTTGTAACATTTATAAATAACTTAGTAAGAAGTGCCCAAGTATACTCTGGATATTTCTTTATGCTTGGATAGAAATTCTTTAACCCTTCACCAAAGCTTTTCTTCTTTTCTACAGTTCCTGTAAATTGAGTATCTTTAATAAGAACTGCTGCTGATAATCCGCCTATAACCTGAATAATTATAATTGCTAAAAGCTTTTGTTGAACAGGTACATCTGCATATATTCCAAGTATGGCTTGCCCAATCATAACGCAGATTGGAGCTGCTGCACCAAACAATCCAGATACTCTACCAAATCTCTCTGGATCAACTTGTTCTGGTACTACTGCATAACAAGATAAAGTAACCATTCCATAGAAGAAGTTTGCTAAGCAATAACCTATTATAAGTACTGGTACTGAATTAGCATAAGTAAATGTCAACATTGACAATGCTCCACCTATACTCCCTGTAACCATCCAAAATCTTCTTCTTCCCATCTTAACTCTTGTTTTATCTGCTATAGCTCCACCTAATGGAGATGTTATAACTAAAAATATTCCTGTTATTCCTCCTACCATACCATATACAGCTGTTGCATTTTGAACCCCTACTATTCTTATAATATTAAAGGTTGCTAACCCAAATCCTAATAATACTAAAGGTGCTATTGATGTTCCTAGTCCAAGTACTGCACCTATTAAAAGTCTTGCAAAAGGTGTCTTCTGAAATTGTTGATTTCCCATAATGAATAATACCTCCTATGTTTTGAATTTATCATTTATCTACTCTATGTGTAAATGATATCAAGAAAACCTTTTCTTATAGGACTATAAATCAATGTAAATGGTATCAAATTTCTTTTTATTTTATGCTTTCATTTTTACAGTTTAAAATTAAGGACTATATTTTGCAGCATAAAATGATATAATAAGACTAATATAGACTATTTATTTATTTTATAGTTTATATGGCTATTTTATTTTAATTTTTAAGTTTTAAAGTACCATATATAAGTCCTTGGCATATTTTGCAGTACACATGGAGGAAAAAATGAATTTCAAATTGATAAACCATACAAATGATTTACCTTTTACTGTTTCCATTCTTCCCTTAAAAAGTGAAGAATATCATTATCACAAAGAGATGGAATTAATATTTGTATTAAAAGGAAGTGTATCTTACTTTATTGGTGGTGAAAAGCATAAGCTATCTGAACATGATTTATTTTGGGTGAATAGCTTAGATATGCATTCTGCCTTTTCTGAATCTGAAGAAACTATTCTTTTAGTTCTTCACTTAGATAAAATCTTTTTTGATAAATACTATGATAATTTCTCTGATTTTTATTACAAGTACACTGACTCAGTAAATGATAGAAACAATCCCCTTTATGATTTAATAAGTTCAAACTTAGCACAACTAATGCTCCATATGATTAAATTAGAATCTGACTATAAATTGAAATCTCTCAATAATATTATTGAGATTATCCTAATATTATTGAATAACTTTAAAGAAGAAAACCCTAAAAATATAAATACAGTTTTATATAAGCAAACTAGATTATATGATATATTAAAATTTATCGAAAAGAATTATAACAGCGAACTTACCCTTAACTCACTTTCTGAGGAAATGCATATTAGTCCACAGTATATTTCAAAATTCTTTAAAGATAATTTAGGGATTGGTTTCGTTGATTATATTAACAAGCTACGTATAACAAAATCATTACACGATTTGCTTGAAACCAATAAAACTATACTTGATATTTCAATTGAACATGGCTTTAATGATCACAAAGCTTATAATCGTGCCTTTAAAAAAGAGTTTAATATGACAGCTACAGAGTATAAAAAACAGCTTACTTTAACTCAACTAAATAGTGATACTTCTAATTTTGATTACCTTGATAATAATTCAAGAGGTTACTTTAAATATTTATTTGATTTCATTGATAAAGAAAAAAGCATTAATACCCCCGCACTAAGTTCATCAGTAAAAACTAATATTAATCTGGATTTAACTTCATACAATAATACGACTTTCACAAAATATTGGAACAAAGTTACCTCAATAGGAAGAGCTTCTTTGTGCTTAAGACACGAAATTAGGCGTCAAATTGAAATTGCACAAACAGATATTGGTTATGAATTTATAAGATTTCATGGAATTTTTTCTGATGATATGATGGTCTATAAAGAGGATAATGACGGTAATCCTATTTACAATTGGACATATATAGATGAAATCTTTGATTTCTTTTATAGAGTAAATTTAAAGCCCTTTATTGAAATAGGTTTTATGCCTGAAGCCTTAGCCTCAAAAAAACAGTTTATTTTTCTTTGGAAAGCTAACGTTAGCCAGCCTAAATCGCTAAAGAAATGGACTGATTTAGTATCAGCTTTTATTAATCATTGTGTTGATCGCTATGGAGAAGACGAAGTTAAAAAGTGGTACTTTCAAATTTGGAACGCTCCTGATTTACCCGAAGTATTTTGGTCTGAAAGCAAAGAAAAGTTCTTTCAATTTTTTAAAGCTACCTATAATTCTATAAAAACTATGTTTAAGGATATTAAAGTAGGTTCTCCAGGACTCTTACCTCTAAATGATTTTCAATGGTTGAACGATTTCTTAAACTTCTGTGAAAAAAATCATATAGAGCTGAGTTTTATTGCTTGCAATATTTATGCATATACTGATCCTAAAAATAATGCACTTCCTGCTCAGTTATATTCAAAACATGATGATATTCTATTTTTAAATGAAGAAAATTATCTAAAAGAATCAATAAGCAAGGTGAAAAGCATACTAAAAAAACATTCATTGCATACGCCTATTTTTATAACTGAATGGAATTTAAGTCCTTTTACAAATGATTATAATAGAGATACTTGTTTCTTAAGTTCATACATTACATATAATCTAATAAATAATATAGAAAATATCGATGTGCTTTCATTTTGGTCTTTAAGTGACATTATAGAAGAAGGACTAACTGAAAATAAACTTTACCATGGAGGTCTTGGACTTCTAACATACAACAGATTAAAAAAGCCTTCATATAATGCTTTTGCTCTTTTAGGTAAATTAGGTGATAAACTTATAAAAAGAGGTGATGATTATATAATTACTGCCCAAAACAATAGTTATCAAATACTTATCTTTAACTTTATATATTTTGATGAATTATTTATGAGTGGAGACAAATCTTTATTGGACTATCATAACAGATACAACATATTTAAAAACTCAAATCTTAATAAAGACATAAATTTAATTCTTTCTATGCCTAGAGGACAATACAGAATTAAACGTTGGTATTTGAATAGAAATTCAGGTTCCACCTATGATGCATGGCAGAGTATGGGGGCTCCTGAACAAATTCAAAACGATGTATATAATTATTTAAAAGCAAAAGAGATTCCTGAAATAAGTATTAATTCTCAAGAAGTACAAAACGAACTGTTAATTTCTGATTCTGTGCCTCCTCATGGAATATTGCTGATTGAAATAGATAAAATTAATTAATCTCAATATATATTTCTTATATTTCCCTCGATAATTGATAACCATTTTCATTTACATCCAAACATTATCATGATATATTATTTTTAAATATAGATTTCATAAAAATTTATCAAATTAAATTTTTTAAAAAGGACTGATTAAATGGTAGAAAATTTTGATATATATCATGATATTATTGAAAGCTTAGCTGCTGCGTTAGATGCTAAAGATATGTATACTTCTGGACACTCAACTAGAGTTGGTAATATGGCATATGATTTAGGAAAGTGTCTAAATCTTAATGAAAATGATTTAGAAATGATTCATATAGCTGGTCATTTACATGACATAGGAAAAATAGGAGTACCTGACATCATACTAAACAAGCCAGATAAATTGACCGAGGAAGAATGGACATATATGAAAAGCCACCCTCAAATTGGATGCAACATACTAAATAAAGCAAAAAGTTTAAAGGAAATTTCTCATATAGTTTTACACCATCATGAAAGATGGGATGGAAAAGGCTATCCAGCCGGACTATCTAAACATACAATTCCAATTGGATCTAGAATTATTGCTATATGTGATTCTATTGATGCTATGAGAAGCAATAGACCCTATAGAAAATTAATATCAAATGAAGAATGCTATAATGAAATTTCAAATAATAATGGTACAATGTATGATCCTATTATCGCTAATTGCATTTTAAAAAACTGGAACGAAATTGTATTGCATCACTACCCTAACTAGAAATTAACTTAGAAATTTTAAGAACTATTTTTAAAATTTCTAAGTTAATATTTTTTTATATATACTTAATATACTTTTTATTTAGAAATTACTCCAAAAAATTTATATATGAAAAGTTGTTGACAAAAATGGATAGTTATATTATCATCTAATTGAGAATGATTTTCATAATTAATTAGATGTAAAAATCAAAAAATATAAAGGAGTTGTTTTATTATGCAAATAGTCTATTGGTCAAGCACAGGCAATACTGAAAAGATAGCAGAATTAATCAAAAAAGGAGTTATAGAATCAGGTAAAGAGGCTAATACTATAACTGTTTCAGATGTAAATATAGATGAATTTCTAAAAGAAGATATTTTAGTTTTAGGATGTTCAGCTATGGGAGATGAAACATTAGAGGAATCAGAATTTGAACCATTCATAGAACAAATTTCAAATAAGATATCTGGTAAAAAAGTTGCTTTATTTGGCTCATATGGATGGGGCGACGGTCAATGGATGAGAGATTTTGAAGAAAGAATACTTGGATATGGGTGTACATTAATTGATACTCCGCTAATAGTTCAAAATACTCCTGACGATGACGATCAACAATGTATAGATTTAGGCAAAAAAATTGCATTAACATAAGATAAATTGGATGGTGATATATATGGAATATCTAGATTTTCACTCTAAATTAGACTCAATGCACAATAAAGATTATATCGAAAACTTTTTAGTATATAATTCATCTTTAGTGATTGCAGGAGTAAAACCAGGTGTTACTGTTACAATAAATAAATATAATGATAAATTATATGAATCATGGAATGACTATGGAGCAAAATTCATATCTAGCATAAATTTAAAATTTATAAGTTTGAGAAGCAATTCTACCTCACTAATAATTTTGATTTATGACGAACTTCTATTAAAAAATGAACTTTTTAGTAACGCTCATAGGAATTTCTTAATTAATTTAGGGTATCCTGATACTAGATACATTGATGACTATATTTATACTTTAAAATCTAGATATGAACTATATAATTGCCCTCATGAATTAGGATTATTTCTTGGAATACCTTTCGAAGATGTAAAAGACTTTATAGATTGTACTACTAAGAAATGTCTCTTATGTAGATATTGGAAGGTTTATAATGATACAGAAAAAGCAAAATTAATTTTTAATAAGTATGACACAGTAAAGGAATTTACAATAAAAAATATTCTTGCTGGAAATTCATCGCGTGATCTAGCATTAAGTATTAAAAATTCCTTTAACACAGAAATACATTACATTTGACTCCTCTTACACATATAAATTTAAAATAATTTTATTAATTTAAAAGAGCTCAATTGAAGAACTATTTCTATCAATTGAACTCTTTTAAATTTTCTCTCTTAATTATATTTAATATGCTTTATATGCATCAGAACTTCACTTTCCTCATAACAATTTCATTCTAAAATACATCTTTTCATGCTCCTTATAATTGCCTTTTCATCCGTATGAATTTTCAAGGATTCAGTAATTTTTTGTAATGATTTATTATAAGTAAAATCATCCAAAGAGTTATTCTTTAAATATTTCATAGTCTTTTCTGGAAACTGCACATAACACATAGATACGGCCCAAGCCACAGCCATCTTTGCATAATAACCAGGGTGCTTAATCTCATCTAACAAGTTAAACACCTTATCCAAGTATTCATTTTTTATATAAAAATTTAGCAACATAACAACACCAAATCTGACCTCATATTCCTGTGTTGAAAACAAATATGATTGTATAAAAAACCATACTCTATCCATATTATCCTTAGTAAACTTTAATCCAACACAAAAACTATCACATACAGACCAATTATTTATTTTAGGAACAAAATCAGTAACATACTGAATAATTTCCTCTATATCTGTTTTAACATACCCAAGTACCATGCCTTGAAGCATTACCTCTTCAAAATACTCACAACTGTATTCCTTCTCAAATTCTCGCCAATCTTCTCTGGCAATTTGTTTAGCTATCTTTCTAAGCTTAGGTAATCTAACCCCTAAAACATTATCTATATTAGGTATTAGTGCTGAGGAAAATTTCTTATAGTCCTCTTCTGCTAATTGAAAAAGTTGTTTTCTAATTACTCGATTCATATTTCTTATTTCCTTACTGTGCTTATTAATTTAATTGTTACTTTATAGCAACGTATTTACAGAACTACTCTCTATATAAGCTCCTTAATAACTTTATTTCTTCTCCATAACCAGCGAGTTCGTTTGGAGTCTCAAGAAAGAAAGGAATCCCTTTAAGCTTAGGATGATTAATTATTTTTGAAAAGGTCTCTACTCCCAGAGAACCTTCTCCTATTTTTTCATGACGATCTTTATGACTATTATAAGGATTTTTGCTATCATTTAAATGAATTGCATAAAGTTTATTAAGACCAATCACTCTATCAAATTCATCAAGAACTCCATCTAAATCATTTACGATATCATACCCTGCATCGTAAATATGACAAGTATCTATACAAACACCAAGTTTATCTGAAAGAGTAACTTTGTCTAATATCATTTTCAACTCTTCAAAATTACGTCCTACTTCAGTACCCTTTCCAGCCATTGTTTCTAGAAGAACAGTAGTAGTTTGATCTGGCTTTAAAATAGTATTTAACATATTTGAAATATAATTAATCCCCACATCTAATCCCTGATTTACATGAGAGCCTGGATGAAAATTATAAAGGTTATTAGGAATATACTCCATTCTTTCTAAATCATCTGCCATCATTTCCAACGCAAATTTCCTTATCTTCTCGTCTGCAGAACAAGCATTTAATGTGTATGGAGCATGAGCTAAAATTTTTGAAAAATTATTTTCCTTAGCTAATTTTAAAAATGCACATACATCCTCTTTATCTATTTCTTTCGCTTTTCCACCTCTAGGATTACGGCTAAAAAATTGAAAAGTATTTGCGTTTATACTAATTGCCTCCTTGCCCATGTTTTCAAATCCCTTTGATGTAGATAGATGACACCCTATATTAAACATATGTACTCCTCCTAAAATTAAATTCACACTATTTTCTCTTATAATTCTATTGTTGCTAATATACTAAAAAATATTTTTTTCTAAGTTAAGAAGTTTTTCTTTTATATCTAATCCACCAGCGTAACCTACTAACTTTCCGTTTGAGCCTATTACCCTGTGACATGGAATTATAATCATAATTGGATTTTTATTGTTTGCCATGCCAACTGCTCTTGCTGCTTTCTCATTCCCTATTTTTTTAGCTATTTCTCCATAACTTCTTGTTTCTCCAAAAGGAATTTCTTTAAGAGCATTCCAAACCTTTTTTTGAAATTCTGTTCCCTCGGGTTCTAAAGGCAAATCAAAGAAATTACGACTACCTGAAAAGTATTCATTTAATTGTTTGATTGCTTGCATTAAAAGTTCTGTTTCTTGTCTCTTCACTAATAAATCATCTATATCTTCATTCGCTAAATATATCTTTGTAATAGCTTTCCCATTTTCCTCTATAACAATAGTACCAATATCAGTACCATAACTAAATGCACTTTTCATTATTTTCTCCTTTTTAAGTACAGTTTCTATTATCTCTTATGTATCTATTATACTACAATAGTTCTACTGCATTGTGAACTACCAACCTTTAGAATTGCGAATTTCTCTTTGCAATGAATAATTTTTTTTAAAATCTAAGACAATAATATAGGGAGTGATTCATATGAAAATAAATATCAAACATTTTAACATATTTATTATTATACATTTAGTGTTAGTAATAATTTTAATATATCCATTAAACACTATTGCACAAGCACCTTCTAATCTTCCTAAAAGTAGATTAGACGCAATAAGAGAAAAAGGAGTACTAACAGTTGTATCATCAAATGATGTGCCTTTTGCTTATATAGACCCTTTGACAAAAGAATTTTCTGGCTTAGATGCTGACATCATCAGAGAAATTGCTAAACGATTAGGGATAAATAAAGTTGAAATGACTACCCCAACACCATTTAATGATTTAATAACAGCATTAAATTCAAATGAAAACATAGATTTGATTACAGATGGAATGTATGTTACAGATGAACGAAAAAAAGAAGTTCAATTTACAAATACATGGTATAACGAATCCGAAGCAATTGTTACCCCTCAAATATCAAAAATAGTTTTTAAAGATGACTTAAAAACTGCAGTAGTAGGTGCCTTAAGAGGAACAGCCTTTTTAGACTTGGCACAAAAGTGGAAAAAGGAAGGCTCAGTAAAAGATGTTATAATATTCGATAATGAAAATGACTTACTTAATGCAGTGAATACAAACAAAATAGATGCAGCAATAACAGATTCAATTGTAGCAACTTATTTAATTTCTCAAAATACTAACTACTATTTAAAAATATTAGATTCTAAAACGTACATACCAGAAGCACCCGGAAAAATTGCTGCTGCCGCAAAAAAAGGTGACACAACATTGGTGGAAGCAATTAATAAAGTACTAGATGATATGAAAGCTGATAGAACTCTTATGAAAATCCTTAAGAAATACGGTTTAAATGAAAATTACTTTGTTGCTATTAAAGAAGGACATTTATCAAATCTCTAGATTAGTTGTATAATTTCTTTTTTTATTCTTTTACCATACGAAACCTAATCAAATAACCTCTTTTAGTAAGTTATCTATAAATTAAATTTTATTATAATATCCTAAAGAATAAAAAATACTGCAACCTATAATCATTATAAGTTGCAGTTATATTTATGCTATGCTTATTACATTGCTCTACCAGGTAATATAGCATCTAAAACTCCAATAACTAAGGCAGCAAGAATTGCTCCTATTATTGATACACTCATACCTGGGACTAGAAATTGTGTTGCATATATTATTATAGCCGCTATTACAAAACCCTTTAACCCTTTTCCCATAGGTGATGCATCAACACCCATGAATGATTCAACTAAACTATCTATTATTGTTATTACTACAGCTGCAAGTACAGTTGACCATAATCCGTAAATTGTAAACCCTGGGGTTAAAAATGATGTGATAGCTAGGATGATTGTAATTAAAACTAATCTTCCTATCCATCTTCCAATACTATTACCATTACTATGTCTAACTTCGTGTTCTCTATGCGCCATTGTTTATTCCTCCTTTGTAAAAATAATTATTTATTTATACATTCGTAGTATGCTCATTTATTTAAAATATATGTTTATATTATTTTCCAAGTTCCTTTTCTATATATGAGTATACTTCCTGTAGTGCCGCATTTGCTTGATTTGTTATCTTATCCATGGTAATAAACCCATGAGTTACACCTTTAAATTGTTTTAAATTTACTTTTACTCCAGCTTCCCTTAGCTTACCACCATATTTTTCCGCTTCATCTCTCAACGGATCAATTTCTGCTGTTATTATAAGCGTATCTGGCAATCCCTTAAAATCTTTTGTCAAAAGCGGAGATGCATATGGATTTTTTCTTTCTTCTTTTTTAGGTACATAATAAGAAATATATTGTTCCATTTCTTCACTTGAAATATTAAGCCGATTTTGAAAATCCCCCCACGACTTAGTATTCAGTTCTGCTATATTTGTAGATGGATATATTAAGACTTGACATTTAATATCAGGACCCTTCTTATTTCTTGCCATTGTAGATACTGCAGCACTTATATTGGCTCCAGCACTATCTCCAGCAAGAGAAATTCTTTTATTATCACCATTAATTTGCTCGGCATTTTTGTATGACCATTGCAACACACTATAAACATCCTCAATTGCTGCTGGAAATGGCTTTTCTGGTGCGAGACTATATTCTGATGAAATTACTATTGCTCCTGTATTCTTAGAAATCTTTCTACAAATATTATCCGCAGTCTCTATGCTACCTTCAAACCAACTACCACCATGAGAATAAATAATTATTGGTAAGTTTTTATCTTTTCTAGGAGTGTATATTCTTATTGGCACCTTTCGCGAATTTATTTCTGCTACTTCATTTTTTATATCAGAAAACTCTATAGGTTTTTCTGTCCACTTTGAGATGAGCCCATTAGAATATTTTCTAACTTCTTTTAAATCATTTTTATTAAAATTTTTAGGATTCAAAATTTTATTCAATTGTAAATTTGCTGCTAAATATGTATTAATTGTTCCACCACTTGTGTGAGTTATATTATTAATAATTAAAAATCCTACAGTAAATATTGCTATTATAATTAACACTATAGTTGTAATAATTTTCTTCATCTTTATAATTCCTCTCTTTTAACATAGGTTATGTCTGTTCTCTGAAAATTTTAAAGGAAGGGTATCTTTAGAATCAGATACCCTTTAAATTAGTGAATTATGACAATACCACTTCTTTCTCTCTTCTTGGTGACTCAAATGATGGAGGTGTTGGATTTGGTGCCTGATGATCAGGACCAGGGGTTGATAAATCAAAATAAATCTTGGAATCTTTAGTTACCCCAAAATCTTTATTAGATCCACTGTTCTGTACTTTGTTTAATGCCTCTCTAAATAATGCATTATGTGCTTCTTCTCTATTAAGCAAGAAGTCAATTGTAGCTCTAACTTCCTTGTCTTCTATTTGCCTATATAAATATTCGTATACAACCTTGGCTCTTTGCTCAGATGCTATATTTGATAATAAATCAGCCACTAAATCACCAGTGACAGTTACATAGTTAGCTGTCCAAGGTTCTCCTGATGAATTAATTAATACAGGCGAAAGTCCACATTGTACATGAGTTTGAATTTCGCCACTAGTAACCTTCGCATTATCTACTGTATGCCCATTCAATAAGTTAATTGTTTGTGCAACCATCTCCATATGACTAAGTTCTTCTGCACCAATATCCAAAAATAAATCCTTTATTTCTGGATCCTTTATTCTAAAACTTTGAGATATATATTGCATAGCTGCTTTCAGTTCTCCATTACCACCACCTAGTTGCTCTTGCATCAAAACTGCATATTGTGGATTTGGCCTTTCTACTTTCACCATATTTAACAACTGTTTTTTATGCTCAAACATAATTAACACCTCCACTTATTTTATACTTTTTATTATTTGTTCAATTATTTTAAATATTCTTAGTTAATGCATAACTTGTATTCCACCTTTATCCATTTATTTATAATAAAAAAGATGTATTAAAAAAAATACATCTTTTTCATACCATTCATTATTTATTTTAGTAATAAAATGATCTATTAGCTTTGCTTTTTGCTAACAATTGAGATGTTCCATTAGCTTCCCACTCTTCCACTAAATCAATAGCTTCTTGAGGGGTTCTTCCCATTCCCACAAGTACACCAGCCAAAATAAATTCCTGATACAAGTGTCTTGGATTAATTCCTTGATCAGCTTCTGCTAAAGCACGATTAACTAAAGGAACAATATAATATACCCAATCATCTGGATTAAAGTTAGTTGTACTAGGAGTTGAACCTGTAGTACCAGTAGTAACTCCTCCTGTTGTTGAAGTTGTTCCTTGGCCCATCATTCCACCACCCATGTTCATTCCTCCAGTGGTGCTTCCTCCAAACATCCCTCCTGTTGTTGAGGTTGTTCCTTGGCCCATCATTCCACCACCCATGTTCATTCCTCCAGTGGTGCTTCCTCCAAACATCCCTCCTGTTGTTGAGGTTGTTCCTTGGTCCATCATTCCACCACCCATGTTCATTCCTCCAGTGGTGCTTCCTCCAAACATCCCTCCTGTTGTTGAGGTTGTTCCTTGGCCCATCATTCCACCACCCATGTTCATTCCTCCAGTGGTGCTTTCTCCAAACATCCCTCCTGTTGTTGAGGTTGTTCCTTGGTCCATCATTCCACCACCAGCATTCATTCCTCCAGTGGTGCTTCCTCCAAACATCCCTCCTGTTGTTGAGGTTGTTCCTTGGCCCATCATTCCACCACCCATGTTCATTCCTCCAGTGGTGCTTTCTCCAAACATCCCTCCTGTTGTTGAGGTTGTTCCTTGGCCCATCATTCCACCACCAGCATTCATTCCTCCAGTGGTGCTTCCTCCAAACATCCCTCCTGTTGTTGAGGTTGTTCCTTGGCCCATCATTCCACCACCCATGTTCATTCCTCCAGTGGTGCTTCCTCCAAACATCCCTCCGGTAGTCATTCCTCCTGCTTGTGTAGTTCCCATTCCAGTACTTCCACTAAGTACTCCCACCTTTGGCAGACTGTTAAGAATTTGAATCAACCCATGGCAAGAATTAAATTCCTCTGTTAAATCCTTACCTGGTAAAAGTCCAAAATGCTTACCAACTTTCCAAGGTTCTGAATTACTAACATCATAAACAACTCCACTAATAGCAACATATGATGGATTTCCGTTAGTTCCATCATACTTTGCTAATTCTTCTATTGTAAATTCCTTATCTGCTCTAAAAAAATTATCTCCTATAAGATCACTAATTGCTCTTGCGTCAAAATATATAGACATAAATTCCTCTCAAAATATTTCTATCCCTAAAGTATATGAATAAAGTATTTTAAGTGTTAATATTTTTATATCTTATATTTTTCTAAGTCATTTTTAAATGCCTCAGTAATTCCCTTAAAATCATGTATATTATCTATAAGCTTCTTAATCTCATTTGTATAATTTATTACATTGGCACTTACTTCTTCTGAAGATGCTGAATTTTCTTGAGCTATAGCAGCTAAAGATTCTATACTATCATAAACACTAGAAATAGAATCCGCCTCTGTATTAAGTTTATCTATAGTATCTATCATAGAAGATGCTACACTTTTCACTGATTGATTAGCTTCAAAACTTATGTTTCTAACCATTCCTAAACTATCTGTTTCTTTTTCCAACACAACATATTGACTTTCTATATTAACTACTAGAGATTTAATTTCTTCAACAAATTGTTCTAAATTTGTGTTAATCTCTTCAACAGCCTCCTTAGATTGTTCTGCTAACTTTCTTATTGATTCGGCAACAACAGAAAATCCTCTTCCCTGTTCTCCTGCTCTAGCAGCCTCTATGGATGCATTTAAAGCTAATAGATTAGTTTGTTCTGATATCCCTGAAACTATAGAAACAATATTAGTTATATCTTTTGCCTTAACTTCAAGCTTTGAACCCTGTGTCTTTACTTCATTGAATTTTTCTAAAGAACTTAAAATATTCCTACTTGCACTATCTACATTTTCGTAGCTATTATTTATTTTATTCACAGCTGCTTCAAGTTCAGTTTTATTTGAGTTTTCATTTTTAACTATATTTCTTAATGCTGTAATATTTCCATTAAGTGCTTGCACTGCTATATCCGTATTTTCTGCTTGCATAACTGCTCCATTAGCAACTTGTTCAACAACTCCTCCAATTTCATCTGAAGTATGTTTCATTGTATCTGATATATTATTAATTGTATCTACAAATGTATTCATTTCATCTGTAACACCCTTAAACCCAACAAAATCTGCTTGAATAACTTTCTTATGATTTTTTAATGCTTCAAATATTTCTTCAAAAAAATCATTAGTAATAATTTTACCATCAATATTATATTGATTATTAATTACTCTTTGTATCTCTTCATTTATTATATTTTTAGGTCCCATCATTAGTGAAACCACAGCAAAAGCTGCTATACCAGATATACCACTTCCAATTAGTGCTTTGACTATATTATTTAAACCTAACATTGGTACCATAACAATAGCTGATATTATAAAAGTAAATAAACCTGCTTTTACTCCAAAGCTCTTAATAAATCCTAAAGAAAATAATCTATTAAAAAAATATTTTTTACTATAATAAATATCTTTATCAAATATAAGCTTTAACTTTAACTCACTATCTGTTTTTGATATTTCTTCTATCTGTACCTTCTCATTAAAATATTCACAAGATCCTTCTAGCATACCCTTGAAATAATCAAACATTCCTCTTGATGAATTGTAACTAAATACTGCTTCTCTCCTCGATATAGGTTCTATTAGTACTAAAGGAGGTTTAGCCCCTGTAAATTTTTTTGTCATTACCACATGCACATCATACATAGATTTTAGAAATGAATATACATTATCATGTTTGAAAAACGCAGGATAATCTTGACTGAAAGATTTTATATTATCTTGTCCAATTTTTCTCCACAATACTCCTACTTCCATATTCTCTTTTTGAGCTATATGAGCTATTAATTTTTTAACTTCATCATCTTTGATATTTTCAATTGGAGAAAATATCTTATCACTTCCCCAACCAATAAAATTCAAAGACTCATTTACTACTGAGTCTCCAAACAACTTCCTATTCGTTTTTATCCAAGTTGATACAACTGTACCCTTCAAAATTCATTCCCCCTATTTATATCCTCATTTTGTCGAAACAAAATATTATGTAATATTTATTATTATTTATTACTATTAATTTGATTATATAGTTATTTTTTTATTTTTGCAATGCACCTGAAAGAATTTTCGACTTATATTTAGTTATTTTAATACTCCTACCTGGCTGAGAAAAATGCTCTTAACTTTCATTAATCAAAAAAAGCAGAACAAAAAGTTTTATATCTTCGTTCTGCTTATATAAATTAAAGCTTATAATTATTTACTTTTTCAATAGATTATCACTTTCACAGAAGTACAACTAAATATCCTCAAAAATACAATAACCATCTTTACCATTTTTCTTAGAATAATATACAGCCTTATCTGCACTAATAAAAAGTTTCTCATATGAATTTCCATGCAAAGGATAAAAAGCTATTCCTATACTACCTGATACCTTAATCCCCCAGCCTTCTTCAATATTTATTTTTCTAAACCCTTCAACTAATTCATCTGCTTTATTTTGGATAAATTCCTTAGAAGATACATCTTTTAAAAACACTATGAATTCATCTCCACCAATTCTTCCAATGATAGAATTTTCTTTAAAGGTTTGTGACAGCATTGCAGAAATTCTATTTAGTACATAATCCCCAGCTAAATGGCCTAAAGTATCATTAACTAGCTTAAAATTATCTACATCTATTACAAATAAAGCCCCTTTAGAACTTTGTTCTGCATTCCTCATGTATTTCTCAACTAGCCTTTGAGAAGTTCCTTTATTATATAAACCCGTAGCACTGTCTCTTTCTGCCATAAACAAAAGATTTTCTGTTTCCTTTTTCTGTTTATCAATATCTATTATTGCTCCTATGGCTCTTACTATATCACCATTTTCATCAAATATTGAGGTTATCCTCATTTTACACCAAGTATAACTATCACTATCTTTCTTAATTCTAACTTCAGTTTCTCCATATCTTTCTCCACAAACAATATTGTTAATTAAATTACTAAATTTACGAATATCATCTTTATAAATAAAATCATTATTCACTAATTTCTTACTAATTTCAGTTATATTCAGTTCAACGTTAAACCTATCTTTTAAATTTTTAGAGTACTGAATACTATCCCTTTTGACATCCCACTCAAAAATTATATCTTCTGTTTGAGACATTATTATACGATAACGTTCCTCACTTACTCTGAGCTTTTCTTCTGCAATTTTTGCATCAGTTATATTCAACACTACGCTATAACTATACATTTTTCCATCTCTATCTTTAACTATTCTTCCATTATCAATTAGCCATATTATACTTCCATCTTTACGTTTAATTCTAAATTCTACTGTATATTTATCGAACATTCTTATTTGGTCGATAATTTCTTGTTGTACTCTTTGGCGATCCTTTTCATATACCAAATCAAATATACTTTTGCCATAGAACTGATGAAATTCCTCAGGTTTATATCCTAAAATATTTAAACATCCGTAACTTAAATAATCTATCAAATATTCACCATTTTCTATTCTATTACGATGAACACCTCCAGGTATATTAGAGGTTAAAGATTCTAAATCTCTATTTTTATCTTCTATTTGTTTCCTCTTTTTTTCTATTCTTTCAATTAGGTCATTAAATGCTCTAGATATTTCTCCAAATTCATTATCTTCTTTATAAACAAATCTTCCTTTGTAATTTCCTTCTCTCACCTTTCTAATAACTTCCAATAAATCATAGATCGGTTTTGAAAAATAATTAACAACAAAGGTATAAGATATAATTATAAGTAAAAAAATGAATAAAATAATGATGATAATAGTATTTATTGTTTTATTAAGTGGCATTTTGAATTCATTCCATTCAACTCCACTTAGCACTACCCATCCAGTATCGCTAATTTTGGAATAGTACCCAATTTTATCCACACCATTCAATTTATATTCTATTATCCCTTTCGGATACTTATTGGAATCTATTTTTCTCCATTGCTCATATAAATTGTTAGGTGCATTGATTGAATTAATATTACTTATAATATTTTTGCTACTACTAGCTGCGATAACTCCTTTCCCATCGAATATGGCGACTTTCCCTGTTTTAAAAAAGTGTGTATTACGCACCATATTTTGAAAATAGCTCATATCAATTATGTATAACATAGCACCTTGGTATTGCTCTTTAACAAACACAGGAGCTGCAATTATGGCAGTTTTCACACGATTGTTTATATCAATATCTGTTACTACTGCTTGCCTATTTATTAACTTGTCCATATCTTTTTTAGAGAATATCACTGTACTATTTATAGTATTATTGTCAGTAGCTGCAATTACTTCTCCTCTTTTGTTCACAAGACTAGCTTTATATATATAAGACTGCTGCTTCTTTCTGATGCATAAAATTTGGCTTACTATACTAGTGTATTCGTTAATATTTATAGAACCCATATTATTATTAGAATCCTCTAATAATTCTTGAGTTATTTGGATATTAGAAACAAAGTTTAAATCTCTAGAATTCTGCTCAAAAAAAGTTGATAGAATTATTGATTGATCATTTGCAACAGTTGTTACATTTTGTTTGATTATATCAATATCCTTTGCTCTAAAATATACAACAGTAATTGCCGTAGAAATAACTACAGGCAATATTCCAAACAAAATAGAAAAAGTTATAAACTTTTTTCTTATATTCATTTTTTCACCTCTTTTGTACTTCAATATGCTTTTATTCTTCATATGTTTATAATATAATATCATTTTTTGTCGTTGATTTCCATAATTATATATATTTTTTTATACTTTTATTATAACATTAATCATGCTATAATAAAATATTTTTGTATTTCATTATATTTTGCTGAAAACTAAATATTTTTATATCCATTTAAAATATTCACATGCATATTCAATACCATCTCTATGTGATTTATGAGTTATAAATGAAGCAACTCTTTTTAACTCATTGCAGCTATTTCCCATAGCTATTGAGTTTTTAGCATACTTAAATAGACTAATATCATTTCTACCATCTCCAAAGACTACAATATCATCCAAGGATAAATTATATTTTTCCCGAATATATTCCACACCTTTTTCCTTGAACTCAAATTCAACAGACCTACAATACTTATTGTTTCTAACAGTATATCCCTGTAGACATTTTAATTTATCAATCAATTTAGAGTTATAAAATAATAATTTTTGCGTAGGTTCCTGAATTAAACGTTCTTTTTCTACAACTTCCACATTCATATATGTGTTAATAGCTTTCCCATTCACTGATCCAACTTTAAAAAAATTTGTCTTTGATAGTACACTCATGAATCCTATATATGAAGTAAGTTTATTGCCTTTATAAGTTGTATAACATTTGCCATCACCTACAGTTACCAAAATAACATTATAAATACTACATTCATCTAATATATCACTTAACTCATGCTTTCCAAAAAACATTTGATACTCTATTTTATTATTTATGACAACAGTGGCACCACCAGCGCAAACTGCATTACTAATTTTAAGTTCATCCATTAATGGTTTTACCTCATTATATACTCGACCGGTAGCTAAAAATATAGCATTACCTGCTTCTTGTAATTTTTTTATTGTATTTCTAGTTGACATTGGCATCTTATGAATATACGGTTGTAAAGTTCCATCTACATCAAAGAAAAAATACTTCATAATCACTTCTCCTCAAAATACGCTTATAATCTTATCAAATAATATATAGATAAAATTATAAGCGCATTTAGCTCTTGACACTATTACTTTTTGAGATACTATTTTTTATTCTCTCCTTAATGATTCTACTGGATCTAATTTCGCAGCCTTACTTGCTGGCATCATACCTGATATCATACTAATTACTATGCTTACAACTATTCCAAAAACTGCATACCAGCTATTCATAATTACTATATCTATATTAAACTTCCTATTAGAAACTAGATTGGTTGCGAACATCAATAGTAAAGAAAGTCCCAAAGCAATTACCCCACTAAACAAACCAATTAAAAAAGCTTCTGACACAAATATTCTTCTTACATCTTTTCTTCTAGCACCTATTGCCTTTAGAACACCTATTTCTTTTGTTCTTTCTACAACACTAATATATAGAACAACTAATATCATTATGGCAGATACCACTAAGGAAATCCCTGATATTCCTGCCAGTACATATGTAATTATGTCTATCATTTCTGTAAACATTGATGCCATCATCTCTTGGGTAGATCCCATATAACCTAGTTCTTCTATTTTAGATTTTATCCCCTTAGTGTATTTATCACTATTAGTAAGCAAGTATACTGTAGTTGGTTTAAAATCAAAGTTGTTCCTTTTACACAAACTTTCTAAATCCGCGTAATTTAACATAACTATCTCCATGTTTGACATTGAATCATTGTTTCCTGAAGTATAAATTCCACTTACAACGAAATCTTCATGCATATAATGCTGATTTATTAAAATGTTAAGGGTAACCTTCTTACCAACAACATCCTTATCAAGTTTTCTAGCAACCATCTCATTAATAATAATTTCATTATTTTTAGGTAACCTTCCTTCTTTTATGTTGGAATTAGTTATATTAGACGATATGGATCCAACCAACAACAAGTGGCAATTACTCTTTCCATAAGTTAAAGAATTGGAGCCTATTGATATAATATTAAAACCTTTCTCAACTGCAGTTACATGGTTTATTGCTGATAATTTATCTATATCTGATTGCTGAAATGGCCTTTTTTCTCCAACCATAGGCATCATTGGAGGTCTAAAATTATTTTCTGACGCTTGATTATTCTCAGCATTCTTAGGCATATTAACTTCAATAACTAACTGATTTACATGCCTGCTCATAGTATCATTAAAATATTGTTTTACTCCATTCCCTAGTGCAAGTAAAAATATTACACTCATTATACCTATACTTGCACCCAATGAAACAAGAATATTACGTATTTTCTTCTCTTTCATATTTAAAAATGCCAATTTTATTGCTGAAATAAAACTTAAATTTTGCTTATTTTTTTTAATTCCATCATTGGAAATATAATTTAATTTAGTATTTTCTTCTAATATAACACCTGGCTTATCATCAATAATCTGCCCATCTGAAATCTCTATTACTCTGCTTGAAATAGCGGCTACTCTTTCAGAATGAGTAACCATTATAACTAATTTTCCTTTTTCAGCGATATCTCTTATTATATCTAAAACTTGAACTGTAGTTTCAGAATCAAGAGCTCCAGTTGGTTCATCTGCCAATATTATTTCAGGATTATTTATTAATGCTCTTGCTATTGCAACTCTTTGCTTTTGTCCTCCAGATAATTGATTAGGTTTTTTATATATATGTTTTTCTAAACCTACATCATTTAAAATCTCTTTTGCACGCTTTATTCTTTCTTCCTTAGAAACATTGGCCAAGGTCATTGCTATGGTCACATTATCTAAAACGGATAAATGAGATATAAGGTTAAAACTTTGAAATACAAATCCAATCTTATTCTTTCTATAAATATCTAATTCTCTTTCTGTAAAATTACCTATATTTCTTCCTGCAACTAAAAGCTCACCACTAAAATCAGAATCAAGTCCTCCAATCAAATTCATTAAAGTTGATTTTCCACTACCTGATTCTCCTATTATGGATACAAGTTCTCCACTCCCAAAAGAAACATTTATTCCTTTCAATGCTTGAAATTTTTGATTATCACTCAATCTATATGTCTTTTCAACATTCCTTAATTCCAATACTCTCAAATGAAACATCCTCTCTCTATATATTAAACACCAATATTTCTATGATTATATATCCTCATTGCTTTAATTTAACATCACAAGTAATAATCTATACAAAACTCGCATTAATATACAAAAAAAATGTACTAAATTATTATATAACAATCTAGTACATGCAATTTGAAGTTTTTAATAAGAATACTCAGTAACATTTTGATATAGTTTAACCTTAAGAGTTTTATCTTCCATTAACTTTTTATAAGAACATAAAAATTCATTTATTTCCACATCATTAAGATCCACTTTTCCTTCACTTGAAATGACAACATTCTCTTCTTGTAAATCTATCACTATATTATTTACTTCATTTACTATTTTATATTGGGAATGTATCTTATCTTCTATAGAATTTTTATATTTTTCTTTAAAGCTTTGAGTTTTTCTTATTGCTTCATAATTTTTATCCAAATCAAAATTAGTAGCATCAAGTCCCAAAGTTTTTAATTGAGTTTCCATATATTCAGAATCCAAACCATAACGTTTAAGCATTTCTTGTTGAATCTTCAAAAACTTTTCTTGAGAAATATTATTATCTTCCATGTATTTCATTATATTTTTTGATAGTTCAGCCATAGATATTTCTCCTCTTGAAAGAGAATCATACAAGCTAAAAATATAATTTTCAAACTTTTCTATATCTTTATCTCTTACTTTATTTTTCAATTCATTAAAATCAATAACACCATCGCCCATAGAACATTTCATCTCCTATTCACTTAATTTATTAATTTTCGTATTCCTTTAATCTTAGCACGTTCTTCAATAAATGCAAGTATCTTTTTTACCTCATTCATTACTTCCTCTTTTAAGTATATGGCTATACTTTACTAGTTATATATATTTTTTATCTAATTTTTCTATAACCTCATTACCAAGCTTTCTATATATGCATGTAAATTTCTTAATTTAAAAATAAAGTGGAAAGAAACAATAAGTATTATCTCTCTCCACTACATTATAATATATTTTACTCAATAGTTTACAAATTAAATTCCTTTGCTACTAAATTTAAAGCTTTTAGCTTATCTTCTTGCTTTATAGCACAGGTTATTCTTATTTCAGAAGTAGTTATCATCTTAACATCAATATTTCCATCAGAAAATATTCTAAACAATTTAGCAGCTACTCCTGAAGTACATTTCATTCCTATTCCCACCAAAGAAAACTTTGTAATTTCTTCATCCACTACTATTTGGCTTTTATCTACTAAACTTATTAATATATCCATAGCTTCTATGATTTCAGTTTTAGGAACAGTAAAAGACACATTTACATATCCATTAATAGGTGCAGTTTGAGAAATCATATCTATATTAATTTTTTTACTTCCTATCTTCTCAAAAAGTTCACAAATAATATTTATATCTGATTTTAAATCTTCTATAGTTATTGCTACATCATCGTCACTTGTGGCTATTCCTGTTACTGGTTTACTTTCTAAATTCATTGTTTTTCCCCCTCTTATTTCAGTTCCAACAATATTGCTGCAACTAAGTCCAACATAAACTGGTATATCATACTTTTGAGCAAGCTCTATACTCCTTGAGTGCATAACTTGAGCTCCTAAACTTGCTAATTCAAGCATCTCCTCGTACTCTATATATTCTAATTTTTTGGCTTCTTTATATTTTCTTGGATCACAGCTATAAATTCCATCAACATCTGTATAAATTTCACATCTTCCTCCCAGTTTAACAGCAAGAGCTACTGCAGAGGTATCTGAGCCTCCTCTTCCAAGTGTAGTAATATCTCCAACCTCATTTATTCCTTGAAAACCTGCAACAATTACTATTTTCCCTTCATTTAAGCTTTCTTCAACCCTAGTTACATCAATGTCTTCTATTAATGATTTGCCATAACCTCCATTAGTTTTTATACTAATTTGATAAGCAGTATAGCTAATTGCATCATAGCCCTTATTTATTAATGCCATAGCTAATAAAGATGCCGAAATCATTTCTCCAGTGGAAAGAAGTACATCCATCTCTCTTTTACTTGGATTATGGCTAACTCCTTTAGCTAAAGAAATTAAATCATCTGTGGTATCCCCCATAGCAGACACTACAACTACTATGTCTTCCCCTGCATCTTTTCTTTTTATAACCGTATCTGCCACTTTTAGTATTTTTTCAGTGGTAGCTACAGAGCTTCCACCATATTTTTGAACAACTAATTTCAAAGATTTCTCCCCCTTTTGTTATATACCTTAAGCTTTAATTTCTCAAAAATAAAAAAGCAACCAAGGTACACCTCAGTTGCTTGAAAATATCAAACATTTTATTGTGTCCTTGTAGCTCTCCACTTGAAAATTCAAGTGACAACCGTGCATATATTTTATGCAAAGCCAGAAAGAAATTTTGCAAATTACTTTCTTCGGCCATGACTCCTTTCTTTATATATCAACGCTTGCGGCTCCATATAAATACTTTTAGTTCACAGCACCTCTACCCTAGGTATATTATTTACTTTTCTATATATTAACACAATATTTTTGTAAATTCAATATTATTCCCCTAAATATGCTTTCTTTATATCTTCATTATTCATTAAGTCCTTAGCAGCACCACTGGTAACTATATTCCCAGTTTCTAATACATATGCCCTATGTGCTATGGATAAAGCCATATTAGCATTTTGTTCTACTAGAAGAATTGTTGTGCCTCCTTGATTAATTTCCTTAATTATTTCAAAGATTCCTTTAACAATTATAGGTGCTAACCCCATAGAAGGCTCATCTAATAGCAATAGTTCAGGCTTACTCATTAATGCTCTTCCAATTGCAAGCATCTGCTGTTCCCCACCAGATAAAGTTCCGGCTAACTGAAGTTTTCTTTCTTCTAATCTAGGAAACTTCTCAAAAATACTAGCATACTCTTCTTTAACCTTATGTTTGTCTTTTCTTGAATAAGCTCCAAGTTCAAGATTTTCCATAACAGTTAGATTTGCAAATATCTTTCTTCCCTCCGGAACATGCCCCATACCTTCATAAACTAATTTATAAGCAGGCACTCCTTTAAGCGCTTTTCCTTTAAATTGAATAATTCCACTTTTGTAAGGTATAAGGCCAGAAATTGCTCTTAAAGTAGAGGTTTTTCCGGCACCATTAGCACCAATCAATGTGACAATTTCACCTTGGTTTATCTCTAAATTTACATTCTTAAGAGCATGAATTCCACCATAATACACATTCAAATTCTTAACTTTAAGCATCTGCCTCATTCCCTTCATATGGCTCTCCAAGATAAGCTTCTATTACTTTTGGATTATCCTTAATTTCTTGCGGAGTTCCTTCCGCTATTTTTTTCCCATAATCTAAAACAGCTATCCTATCACAGATTCCCATTATTAATTTAATATCATGTTCTATCAATAAAATTGAAACCTTAAATTCCTTACGTATCCATCTAATAAGTTCTGTAAGTTCTATAGTTTCCTGTGGATTCATTCCTGCTGCTGGTTCATCTAGAAGTAATAATTCTGGACTAGCAGCTAATGCTCTGGCAATTTCTAATCTTCTTTGTTCTCCATAAGATAAGTTTTTTGCTTTATCATAAGCTTTGTCATCTAAAGAGAAAGTTTTTAATAACTCCAATGATTTTTTTTCTATCTCATTTTCTTCTCTCATATATCGTCCACTCTTAAATATAGAATCCAAAATGTTATATTTCACTCTATAACCATAAGAAACTTTAACATTATCTATTACTGAGAGGTTGGAAAATAATCTAATATTCTGAAATGTTCTTGCTATTTTATTTTTTGTTATTTCATATGGTTTCATTCCAATAATATTATTGCCATTGTATTCAAGACTTCCACTAGTAGGCTTGTATACACCTGTAAGCATATTAAAAACAGTAGTTTTCCCTGCACCGTTAGGTCCAATTAATCCTATAACTTGTGTTTCCCCAATATCCAAACTAAAGTTATCTACTGCCTTAAGTCCACCAAACTCCATAGTTAAATTCTTAACACTAAGCACTTATATTCCCCTCCCTTCTTTTTTACTCTTATTTCTAAAATAATCTACAATTCCTTTAAGTGAAAATTCTTTGCGCCCCATAATACCTTCTGGTCTAAAAATCATAAGCAGTATTAACATTATAGGATAAATTATCAATCTGAAATCTTGTAATTTTCTTAACATCTCTGGTAGAAAAGTTAATATAACTGCAGCAAATATTCCACCAGAAATTGAACCCATTCCACCCAAAACTACAAATATAAGTATATCTATTGATCTCATGAAATTGAATGTAGTAGGCTCAATGAAATTTACATATTGAGAATATACTCCACCAGCAATTCCTGCTATAGCTCCTGCTATAACAAAAGCCATTATCTTATACTTTTTTGTGTTAACTCCCATAGCTTCAGCAGCAATTTCATTTTCACGAATTGCAATCATGTTTCTACCTTGAGCAGAAGTTGCAATATTATACATTACTATAATCACAGCTATCATTATAAAAAATGCCCAAGCAAAGTTTGTTTTAACTGGGATTCCAGGAATTCCTCTAGGCCCTCCCAAAGCATCTATATTGGTTATTACTATTCTTATAATTTCACAAAACCCTAAAGTGGTTATAGCAAAATAATCTCCTGATAGCTTTAATGTAGGTATACCTATAACAAGTGCCACTATTCCTGCCACTACTCCGGCAATAACTAAATTTGCTAGGAAAGGAAGTTGCATTTTAATTGAAAGCATTGCTGCCATATATGCACCTATCGCCATAAAACCCGAATGGCCCAAACTTAACTGACCAGTAATTCCTGTAATTAAATTTAGTGATACTGCTAACATAACATTTATGCAGGCTAAAATTATAATTCTCTTATAGTAATTATTTATAATTCTTTCATTCATAAGCTCATTCAATATAAAGAATAATGCCACTGCTATGATTATATAAATTATTAGCTTAAGATATTTTTTCATAAATTACACCTTCTCTCTTACTGTTTTACCTAACAAACCTGATGGCTTAAGTAGTAAAACTAGAATTAAGATTCCAAAAGCTATAGCATCTGATAAACTTGTAGATATATAAGCTTTCGTAAAGGTTTCTGCTACACCCATAAACAGTCCACCGATAAGAGCTCCTGGTATAACACCAATTCCTCCTAACACAGCAGCTACAAAGGCTTTGATTCCTGGCATCATTCCCATATAAGGATCTATACTAACCCAAGAAATAGCCACCAAAACTCCTGCTGCTCCTGCCAATGCAGATCCTAAAGCAAATGTCATAGATATTGTATTATTAACATTTATCCCCATTAGAGAGGCTGCTTCCATATCATAGGCTGCAGCTCTCATTGCCTTTCCTGCTTTAGTCTTATATACTATGAACTGTAATAACAATACTAAAATTATTACTGTTACAAATGTTACAATTTGAATATTTGACATTTTTATTGGACCATATGATATCTTTCTCGCAGAAATAAGTTGCGGAAAGGATTTTGTGTCTGGTCCTACTAAAAATCTAGTTCCATGCTCTAGAAGTAATGAAACTCCTATTGCTGTTATAAGCAAAGTTATCTTAGGTAACTTTCTTAATGGCTTGTAAGCTATTTTCTCAACAAGAATTCCTATTAATGCAGATCCAATCATTGCTATTAATAGAGTAGGTATAAATGGTAACTTTAATTTTACAGCTGCGAAGAATCCTATGAAGGCACCTAGCATATATATATCTCCATGTGCAAAGTTAATTAACTGTATTATACCGTACACCATGGTGTATCCTAATGCTATAAGAGCATATATGCTTCCAAGTGAAAGTCCATTAACTAATTGGTCTAATATTTCCATTTTGCTCCCCCTTCCTCCTAATTTAAAATCTATGGATTAATCTTTTTAGCTAGAGTTTTCTTTCCTCCATCAACTTTGATGATTACAGAGCCTTTTACTGCATTTCTATCTGCATTAAATGTAATCTTTCCTGTTACACCATCTAACTCTGTAGATTTTAATGCTTCTTTTATTTTTTCTCCGTCTGTGCTGTTAGCTTTTTCAATAGCTTTTATCATTATTTTAGCTCCATCATAGCCTAAGGCTGCTAAAGCATCTGGGGTCTTATTATATTCCTTCTTATAACTATCAACAAATGTCTTAACTTTTGCATCTTGATCTTCTGAGAAGAAGTGATTAATATAATAAGAATTATTCACAGCATCTCCACCTAATTTAATTAAATCTTCTGATTCCCAACCATCTACTCCAAGTAATGTTGCGTTTATTCCAAGATCTCTAGCATTTTTTGCTATAAGTGCTGATACATTGTAGTAATCTGGTAACAATATAGTATCAGGATTTGAGTTTTTAATTTTAGTTAGCTGTGCATTAAAGTCCTTATCCTTATCGTTATAAGTTAAAAATTCTGTTACTTTTCCTCCATCACTTTCAAATTGCTTTTTGAAAGATTCTGCTATCCCTTTTGAATAATCTGAACCTACGTTATATAAAACAGCAGCATTTTTCTTATTAATTTCCTTAGCATATTTAGCTAAAGTTTCTCCTTGATAAGAATCAAGGTAACACGCTCTAAATGTATATTCTCCACCAACTTTTGTAACATTAGGTTCTGTAGCTGTAGGAGTTAATAATGGCATTTTATTTTGTGTTGCATTTGGCACTACTGCTAAAGTAGCTCCAGAAGTAACTGGTCCAAGCATAGCAACTACTTTTTCATTGTCAACTAGAGTATTATACGCATTTACAGATTTAGTTTGATCTGCTTCATCATCTTCAACTACTAGCTTGATTTTCTTACCATTAATACCACCCTTATCATTAATTTCTTTTACTGCTAATTGTGCTCCTTCCTTAGCTGATACCCCAAAAGTTGCCACTGGACCTGTCAGTGGTGTAATCATCCCTATTTTAATTTCATTACTGTTAGCTTCACCTGCCCCCTTTGAACATCCTGCAAAAAGTGCGCATGCCATTGCTAATGATACTGCTCCAAATAAAATTCTTTTTTTCATAAATATTGCCCCCTTCGTTTAACATTGTAATAATAATATCACGATATTGTAGTAATATCAATAATATTTTTTGCATTTCTTTAATAATATTTTATATTTACTTATATTATATTATTAAATTGTAATTTAATAACTTGTAATATATAAGTCTAATTTAATATCCTTGGAAACACATAAAATATATTGCAAAAATAATATCTATCCCTATTATGTGTAAATTGATTGTTTTTATTATCACTTAAATATAAAATATAATTTCAAAAATAAATAAGGACAACGAAATTTCTTTAAAATTCCGTTGTCCTTATTAAAATAATCCTTATTACTTATTATCTACTGCTTATCAACTATTGCTTATTATTCATCTTACCAAATATAATTGTCATAAGTTGATCTGTTGGTTCTATCTTCCACTCACTCTTGACCTTAGTCAATTGTATTGTTACTTCTTCAGTCTTTTTAGGAACATCTTTACTTTCCATTATCTTTGTTATTGCCTGTTGCATTTGTTTTGCAGATTGTTCCTTGCTTACATTAGCTTTTGTCACTGCACCCTTACCTTTAGTAGCTGCCTGCTGCATCTTCATTTGTTGCATAAGAATCTTGTTAACAGCATCCATATCCACAGAAGTAACTTTAGCTTTAATTTTAGCTGAATTGCCATCCTTCTCTTGTGAGATTATTTCATAATCTAGGTTCTTAAGCAAAGCTTTAAGATAATTATTAGTCGTTTCATCTTGAAAATTTATCTTTGTTAAATCTCCATTACTAGACTTAGAATTATCATTTTTCTCAGCAGTATCCATAAGACCAAGTGGTTTTGCAATATTATATTGCTTCAAAGAATCCATAAATGTACTTGCAACTTGCTTTGGATCTTGGTTTGGAAGACATCCCATAAATGCTAATGGTATAGTCACTGTCATAATGCTTGCTAATATTATTTTCTTTAACTTATTCATAAATACTCTCCTCACTATATCTTAAATTAATCTTTTGCAATTTGTACTTTTAATGGCTTACCCTTGATTGTAGTTTTTCTTAAACCATTCAATACTATTTTGCCCTTGCCATTTAATATATCTACATAAGATACATTATCTTGTATGTCAATTATGCCTATGTCTTCAGCAGTAAGTCCTTGTATATTACAAACTGCTCCAACTATATCTCCAGCTCTAATCTTCTTCTTTTTGCCTCCATTAAGATATATTTTCATTATATCTTTCTTTAAAGCATCTGATTTAATCTGCTTAGCTTTTGGCTTCTCTCTTAGCCTCTCTTCAAAAGCTTCTAAAGCTAAAGTAACATCCTTTTCCTTTGGCTCCTCGTCTTTTTCAATTTTAAGACTAATATACTCTTCAATCTCAGTAAAAAATCTATCCTCAAATGGTGTAACAAATGTCGTCGCAAGTCCTTCTTTACCTGCACGTCCTGTCCTGCCTATTCTATGAACATAACTTTCTTTTTCTAAAGGAATATCTACATTAATAACCTCAGTTATATTTTCTACATCTATACCTCTAGCGGCTACATCTGTAGCCACAAGGAAAGGAAATTCACCTCTTTTGAAGCTTTGCATAACTTCCAATCTATCTTTTTGCAACATTCCGCCATGAAGTCTTTCACAAGGATACTTTCTGTTCTTTAAGAAGTTGCATACCTTCTCTACATTATCTTTTGTTCTGCAAAACATAATACAAGTTTCTGGATTATCTATAATTAATATCTTTTCTAATAAGTCTAACTTACCATTTTCTTGTACTTCAAAATATCTATGCTTAATTTTCTCAGTAACTAGAGCTTGTGATTTAATTTCTATGTTACTTGGATTTTTCATATACTTCGTGCAAAGCGATAATATTTCTTCAGGCATAGTTGCTGAAAATAATAAAGTAACTCTCTTTTTGGGTAATAAGTCTATTATTTCACCTACTTGCTCGATAAATCCCATATTAAGCATTTCATCAGCTTCATCAATTACTAGATATTCTATTTTTTCTAAACTCAAAGTTTCTCTTTTAATATGATCCAAAGTTCTTCCTGGTGTTCCCACAACAACATGAGTTCTTTGCTTTAATTCCCTAGCTTGAATACTAAAAGGCTGCTTTCCAAATACAGCAGTACATTTAACTCTTTTGAATTTGCCTATGTTAGAAATGTCTTCCTTAACTTGAACACATAGTTCTCTTGTAGGTGTTAAAACTAATGCTTGAGGTTTATTTTCTTCCCATTGAATTCTTTCACATAAAGGTATTCCAAAAGCAGCCGTTTTACCACTACCTGTTTGTGATTTTGCTATTATGTCTTTATTATTCAAAATTAAAGGAATAACTTCACTCTGCACTTTTGAAGGCTTTTTATAGCCAAGTAAATCAATTGCTTTTAGTACTTCTTTACTCAAATTGTATTGTTTAAAATTTATCTCTTTCTCCATTCGCTTACCTCATTATTCTTTAGTAAAATATGTTACCCCAGTAGTTCCTGGCCCCACATGCAATCCTATAACTGGTCCTATAGAACACACTGTCGCATCAATATTTAACAATTCTTTTATCCTTAATGCTATTTGTCTTCCTTCTTCTTCTGCATTAATATGATGAACTACTACTTCACCTATACCCTTACTTTCATTGATTTCTACTAAATGATTTAAAAATCTATCTATAGCTTTTTTCTTTGTTCTTACCTTATCAAAGACAGTAGTTTTACCGTCTTCCACTGTCAATATAGGTTTAATTTGAAAAATAGTGCCTAAAAATGCAGCTGCACCACCAATTCTTCCACCTTTTTTTAAGTATGTTAGAGTTTCAGGCGCAAATATAAACTTACTATTATCTCTTACCCATTCAGCTCTTTTTAATACTTCATCCATGCTACCATTATTCTTTGCAACTTTTGCTGCTTCTATTGCTTGAAATCCCATCTGCATACAGTTGGTGCGCGAATCTTGTATCTCTATGTTGGCTTGAGGATATTTTTCCAGTATTAAATTTTTTGCTAAATGAGCGCTTGAGTATGTGCCACTCATATCTGAAGATATAAAAATAGCTAAAATATCATCTCCATTAGCAACTATTTCTTCAAAAACTTTATATAATTCATCTATACTCGGTTGAGATGAGGTAGGAATTTCTCCTTTTTCCTCCATCTCTTTATAAAAGGTGCTGTTATCTATATCTACTTCTCTTACACTTTCCTTCCCAAAAACGAAGTTAAGAGAAGTTATCCTAATATCATATTCCTCTTTTATATCTTGTGGTATATAACTTGTACTGTCTGTAACAATTTTTATTCCCATGTTGTTCCCTCTTTCTAAAAAAGTTCCCTTTTGAAATTTATCATTATTAATTATACACTTTTAATGCAAGCCATACAAACAAAAGATTTTATTTAAAGTATATACACATAATTATTTTTTAAGATCCATTCTTTTAATCTATGCTTTTAGTAGCAATCACATTAGCTCCTGATTCCAATACATTCTTAATAATTATTTGACCTATAGTGACTGGTGCCTTTATTTCTACCTTATTAATTTCCTCAATACATTTAAAGGTTAAATTTTTAGAAATAGGCTTATCAGTCTTTACAGGAACAACCTTTTGAATTCCATTTACTACTTTGACAGTACTTGTAACTACTCTAACCGGATTTGTAACCTCATCAATACCGTACTTCTGTCCCCTCGGACATCCATTGCCACTTACCTTCTTATTTTCTAAATCTACTTTAAGATGACATCCCTTTGGGCAACAAATACAAATTAGTTCTTTTTCCATATTACTCACCATCCACTACAGAAATTTCTATAACTGATTTTGCTTTCTCTACTTGTTCCTTAGTAAGTAAAATTTTCTCCATTTCAGAAGGTGCAAGATGAGATTTCTTAAATTCAGCAATAATATCTTCTCCACTTTTTACTACTAATTTTTTATTTGTATATACATTATTTACTCTAAGAAAAATTGTAACCTTATCTTCTATGTTACTAACATTTATTTTTTGTGGCACTGTATAATTTACCTTGTCACCATTTACAACTTCAATACAATCTCCACTTTTTAATTGATTCTTAATATACTTTGCTGCATTTTTACCAGCTCTTCTTGATTCCTCTGTAACAAAATCCACCAAATCATGAACATGAACAACATTACCACATGCAAAGATTCCTTCTTTTGAAGTTTCCATACTTTCATTTACCACTGCACCATTAGTTCTTCTATCTAGCACAATTCCTGCATTCTTAGTAAGTTCATTTTCGGGAATTAATCCTACTGATAATAATAAAGTGTCACAAGAAATTTCTTTTTCAGTTCCCTTAATAGGTTTTCTTCTATCATCAACCTTCGCAATAACTACCTTATTTAATCTGGTTTTTCCTTCTACATCAATAATTGTATGAGAAAGATATAAAGGAATATCATAGTCTTCTAAGCATTGAACAATGTTTCTGTTCAAGCCATTAGAATACGGCATAAGCTCTACCACGGCCTTCACTTTGGCACCTTCAAGTGTCATTCTTCTTGCCATAATAAGTCCAATATCTCCTGAACCAAGAATCACAACTTCCTTGCCAACCATGTATCCTTCCACATTAATATATCTTTGCGCAGCTCCTGCAGTAAATATACCTGAAGCTCTATCCCCTGGTATGTTTATTGCTCCTCTTGTACGCTCTCTACATCCCATAGCAAGCACTATGCTGCTGGCTTCTATGCTAATATAGCCGTCCTCTGAATTTATAGCATGAATTGTTTTATCCTCTATATTAAGTACCATGGTATCCAACTTAACTTCAATATTGGTATTTTTAATTAAATCAATAAATCTTGCTGCATATTCAGGACCTGTCAATTCCTCATTAAATGTGTGCAGACCAAAACCATTATGAATACATTGGTTTAATATTCCTCCAAGCTCCTTATCTCTTTCTATAATTAATATACTTTTTATACCTTGTTCATAAGCCTCATAAGCTGCGGCAAGACCAGCTGGCCCACCACCAACAACTACTAAATCATATTTCATCATCTCTACACCTCCTTATTTAGTTTTACCAAGCAAAATATAAGATTGTTCTCTATCTAACATTATATCTTCTATATTCTTATTTAGTTCTCTTGCTAATATTTCTTGAACCCTTGGTCCACAAAAACCTCCTTGACATCTACCCATACCAGGACGGCATCTTCTCTTCACCCCATCCAAGGTTGTAGCTCCCAAGGTTCTATTTATGCTTTGTACAATTTCTCCCTCTGTAATTCCTTCACATCTACACACTATCCTACCATATTGAGGATTTTGTTTTATGATACTGGCCTTTTCTTCATTAGAAAGGTCCATAAAACAAATATGCTCTCTTTTAGGATTGAATTTTTCATTTTCTTTAAGCTCTAATCCAGCTCTATTAATCATTTGAACCACTTCATCTGCAATTGCTGGTGCTGAAGAAAGTCCTGGAGATTTTATACCAGCTACATCAAAAAAGTTCTTTACATCCTTAGCCTCTTCAATTATAAAATCATCTCTATCTGACAAGGCTCTGAGTCCTGCAAAATTTCTAATTTCTTCTCTAAAATTAATTTTATCTGTAGTTTTACTTGAAGTTTCCTTTATTTCTTCTAGAGTTTCTAACGTTGTTTTTATGTCTTCTATATCATTAATATCCTCTGAACTTGGTCCTATCAAAAGATTTCCATGAACTGTTGGAGTCACCAATACTCCTTTGCCTTTAGTAGAAGGGCATTGAAATACTGTATGATTAACTAAAGTACCCTGACTTTTATCCATTACATAGTATTGTCCTTTTCTTGGTTTAATTTCAAAAGACCTTTCTGCTATCATATTATGGACCTTATCCGCATGAACACCTGCTGCATTTACAACGTACCTTGCATCAATTTCTTCTCCAGTTGATAGTGTTAATCTGAAATTATCTTGCTTTCCTATCTCCATCACTTCTGAAGATAGTCTAATTTTTCCTCCATTATCAATAGCATTCTCCACCAAAGCAATAGTAAGTTCATATGGTCCAACAATTCCTCCTGTAGGTGCACTTAAGGCTCCCTTAACTGAACTATTTAAATTGGGTTCTAACTTTAAAACAGTTTCTCTATCTAGAAGTTCAAGCCCTTTAACTCCATTTCTCTTCCCATTTTCCAAAAGTTCTTTTAAACTCCTCATATCTTCATCAGAAAATCCCAAAATAAGAGAACCATTTCTTTTAAAAGGCACTGACAACTCTTTACATAGTTCGTCAAACATCTCATTTCCTTTGACATTATATTTTGCCATAAGTGTTCCATTCTTAGGATCATAGCCTGCATGGACTATGGCAGAATTAGCCTTGGAAGTCCCCATAGACACATCATTTTCTTTTTCTATTATTATAACTTTTAAATTAAACTTAGTAAGTTCTCTAAAAATCGAAGCACCAATAATTCCTGCACCTATTATAGCTACATCATACATAATATTCCCTCCCTAAAATCACTATTTATTCTTCTTCCCATTCCATAGATCTAGTAACTGCCTTTTTCCATCCTTTATAGTATTTTTCCATCAGTGCAATATCTTCTTTTGGCATAAAGGAATCTTGCTTATACCATAAGTCAGAGATTTCCTTTTTATCCTTCCACAACCCTACAGCAAGTCCTGCTAAATAAGCTGCTCCTAAAGCTGTAGTTTCTGTGATTATAGGCCTTACCACCTCTGCTCTTATCAAATCTGCTTGGAATTGAGCCAGAAAATTATTTCTGCTTGCTCCACCATCAATCTTCAATCCCTTTAACTTAACCCCAGATTCTTCTGTCATTGCATTGATTACATCTAGAGTTTGATATGCTATAGATTCTAAAGCTGCTCTTATAATATGATTTCTATTTGATCCTCTTGTTATTCCTAAAATAGCTCCTCTAGCATACATGTCCCAATATGGTGCTCCAAGACCAACAAAGGCTGGCACCACATAAACACCACCATTATCTTTTACTTTTGAAGCAAAATAATCAGTGTCACCTGCATCATTAATAATTCTTAATTCATCTCTTAACCATTGAATTACTGCTCCTCCAATAAATACAGATCCCTCTAAGGCATACTGAACTTTTCCATCAATTCCAATGGCTATTGTAGTTAACAGCCCATTCTTACTTTGTACAAGTTCTTCTCCTGTGTTCATTAACAAAAAACATCCTGTCCCATAGGTATTTTTTGCACTTCCCTTTTCAAAACATACCTGACCAAAAAGTGCAGCTTGCTGATCTCCTGCTATGCCTGAAATAGGCACTTTTGCTTCTGACTCTCCTCCCAAATCCACTTCTCCATATATTTCTGAAGAATTTCTAACCTCTGGTAATATTTCTTCTGGAATATTAAAATATTCAATAAGCTTCTTATCCCACTTTAATTCTTTTATATTAAAAAGCATTGTTCGTGATGCATTTGTATAATCAGTAACATGAACCCTGCCATTTGTAAGCTTCCATAACAGCCAAGTATCTACAGTTCCAAACAATAATTCTCCTCGTTTCGCCTTTTCTCTAGCACCTTCAACATTATCTAATATCCATTTAATCTTTGTTGCTGAGAAATACGCATCCACTATAAGGCCTGTAGCTTCTTTTATATAATCTGCAATACCATCTTCTTTAATCTTTTCACAAAGACTCGCAGTTCTTCTACATTGCCATCCTATGGCATTATAGATAGGCTTACCAGTATTCTTATCCCATATTATAGTAGTTTCTCTTTGATTCGTTATTCCTATAGCAGCAATTTCATTTTTATCTATATTAGATTTTGCTATAACTTCTTGCATTACTCCATATTGGCTTGCCCAAATACTCATAGGATCCTGCTCTACCCATCCTTCCTTCGGATAGAAAATTGGAAATTCTTTTTGAGCTATGCCCATAATATTCTGCTCTTTATCAAAAATAATTGCTCTTGAACTTGTTGTCCCTTGATCTAACGCTATTACATATCTTTTCATTCTTATCCACCCCATTTTAGGTATAGAAAAATAACTACGCATATTGGTACACCAAATACGTAGCCTGTTTTTTCTTGTTAAATATCACAAATAGTTCTGTAATTGTTTTCACAAAAATTATATCATTGCAGGTTATTTCTGTCAATAACGCTTAAAATAACATAAAAATGCTAATAATAAATAATATATTCTTTAAAAAATTTCGCTTTTTTTAAATATTTATGTTAGAATGATTTCAGATTGAACTAGGAAGGTGAATTTATTGATAAAAATCGGTGAAATTAATAAGCTTGAAATAATAAAGATAACTGCATTCGGATATTATTTAAGAGAAGAAGGTGGTGTAGAAGAAATTCTATTACCAAATAGCAGTGTAAAAGGCGATATAGCAGTTGGAGATACTTTAGACTTTTTCGTATATAAGGATTCTGAAGATAGACCTATAGCTACTATGAAAACGCCTCTTGCAAAGGTTGGAGACATCGCTTCACTTAAAGTAGTTTCCAAAACTAGAATTGGTGCTTTTGTAGATATTGGTTTAGAAAAAGATATCCTTGTACCACTAAAAGAAACTGAGTTTCCATTAGAGGAGAATGAGTATTACTTCTTCTATGTTTATCTTGATAAAACAGAAAGAATTGCTGCTACTCCTCGTATTGACAAGAAACTTGAATATGTATCTCCTTATAATCCTGGAGATGACGTAACAGCTCTTGTATATGATTTTTCTGAAGCAGAAAGTGCTTTAGTGGCAGTTGATAATAAATACAGAGGACTTATACTAAAAAATGAATATTTTGTAAACCTAAAAAAAGGTGATGAAGTAAAAGGAAAAGTAAAAAAGATATATGAGGATGGTACTCTATCAATCACTTTAAGAACAGCAACTCACAGAGACGAAAGACTTTCTTTAGAAGATACTATACTTGAATACTTAAAGTCTCATAATGGTGTAATGCCTTATTGTGATAAATCTTCTCCTGATGATATAAGAAAGCAGTTTAATACTTCCAAGAACTACTTTAAAAATGCTCTTGGCGGCTTAATGAAAAAGAAATTAATTAAACAAGATGAAAATGGCACTACTTTACTTTAATGCATAATAAAGAAGCATTTTTACTAATCAATTAACTAGTAAAAATGCTTCTTATTTTTTTAGACTAATGCTATTTTTATTATAATACTTATAATTGCTAATATCACAAAATTATATATAGTAAAACTCTTTAAATATCTGCCTGCTTCATGCTTATATTCATTTACATATATTTTATATGAAATAACGCTTGCAAGGGAAGCAATTAAAGTTCCAAGTCCACCTATATTAACTGATAGCAGCAACTCGTTATAATGATGAGTAAAGCTTGAAAGTAACATTGCTGCAGGAACATTACTAATAATTTGACTTGCTAATATCCCTAGGACATATGTATTATTTGCTCCGTTCAACATTCCGCTCATAAATTCTTTTACAACAGTCATGTTAGAAATATTCCCTACAAAAATAAAAAAGCCTACAAATGTTAGCAACAGTGAATAATCAACCTTAGTAATTAACCTCTTATCTAAAATTATTACCGTAATTAATGTTACAATAAATGCTATTTTATAATCTAACATATGAAAAACTGAAAGCAAAATAATTATTAGCAACACTATAAAACATGTTAGCTTAAACCTATCCTTAACTTTTATGTCTTCTAAATTAAATTTAATGCTTGTACATTCACTTCGTAAAGTTATAAATAATAGTATTACTCCTCCAAGAATCACTACAGGTAATGTAATCATAAAAAAGTGCATAGGATTAATATTATAATATGTATATATAAATATATTTTGAGGATTTCCCATAGGTGTTAAGCTACTTCCTACATTGGCTGCTATAGTTTCAAGTACTATTGTTTTTAAGACATCCATATTGATGCTTTTTCCTATAATTATTGTAAGAGGAACAAATGTAATAAGTGCTACATCGTTTGTAACAAACATTGCAGCCACAAAAGTTATAAAAACTAAAGTTACACTTACAGACCTATAGCTTTTACATTTTTTTAAGATGGATATTGCTATAAAATCTAAAACCTTCAATTCCTTAAATGCGGCTACAATTATCATTAAATTAAAAAGCAACATTAATACTCTAAAATCTATATACTTCAGCTTTGGAATTGAAATGAATGAACTCATAATCGCTAAAATTAGAGCTATTACTAATACGCATTCTTTCTTTAGAAATTCAACTATATCTTTGGTTTTTAATAAATTCATTTTTTTCACACTTTCTAAAAAATATTTTCAAACATAGAAAAAAGAAATTCAAATAGAATTTCTTTTTAAATTCATATTATATTATATAACATTTCTTTTGCTATAAATAGTATTTCTGTTAATAAAAGCAGGTTCTACTCCAATGCAATAAGATCTACCTTCTCTACACCCTCTATACTATTTAAATAATCCAAAACTTTTAAAGTATCGCCTTCAATACCTGAAATGTCCATAGTTACGGTTACGTTGGCACGACCATTAATAGGTATACTTTGGTCTATAGTTATAATGTTGCCACCCTTTTCAGCTACTAAATTTAATATTCTTGATAAAGTTCCTGTTTTATGTCCCAATACCATAGAAAAAGTGCATTTCCTTCCTATAGCACTTTCTGAAAAGTCAAACACAAAATCTTTATATTTATAATATGCACTTCGACTTATACCAACTTTTTGTGTAGCTTCAGTTATTTCTGTAACTACACCTTCTTTTAAAAGTTCTTTTACTTCGATTACTTTTTCATAAACTTCTGGTAAAGCCCTTTTATCTATAATTAAATAATTACCCTTCATAAATAAACACCTATTTTATTATAGCACCTTGATTATTAATTTTTAACTCAATTATATCCCAATTCATCTTATTTTGCACTAACCAAGTTCTCATTTTTTCCTTAAAAAATTCTTTTTCTTCACTTATCGCCATTATAGTTGGACCTGCACCACTTAAATACACGCTTAATGCCTTGTTTTTATTGCATTCATTCATCACATCATCATAATTTTCTATTAATTTACCTCTGTATGGTTGATGAAATTTATCACTACAAGCTATTTTTAATAATTCATATTTACCTTGTGCAAATGCAGCTACTAGTAATGCTGCTCTAGAAACATTATAAACTCCATCCTTTAAACTTATTTCTTTTGGCAATACTTTTCTTGCTTCCTCTGTAGATAACATAAAATCAGGAATTAATGCATAAAAATTAACAACTTTATTTACTTCAATTTTAGAATAGTATGGTTTATTATCATCTAAAGCCGCAACAATTAACCCGCCTAGAAGAGCTGGTGCTACATTATCCGGATGTCCTTCTATTTCCACCGCAATATCTAAAATTTCGTCCTTTGATAATTGATAACCAGATATGGCATTAGCACCTATTACCCCTGCTACAATACACGAAGATGAACTTCCAAGCCCTCTGGCTATTGGAATATTCTGCTCAACCAATTTAATTTTAACACCCTTAGGTTTGAATTTAATTTTATTAAATAGAGCTTTCATTGAAACATATATTAGATTATTTTCATTACAAAATTCTTCTTTAAAACCTTCAAAGCATAGCCCCTCATCTATCTCATCAAATTCAAAAACATTAAACAAATCAAAACATAGTCCAATAGAATCAAATCCTGGTCCTAAATTTGCTGATGTAGCTGGTACACTAACCCTTACCATATTATTGCCCCCATTTTACTATAAATTTAATAACTTCTTTATTGCATCTCTCATCTCATCTTTCCTACATTCAGTTGAGTGCAAAACAGGAAGTTTATCAAGTTCCGCTAAAGAATGTGGAATATCTAGCTTACACTTTTCACTTAATAAATCTAAAAGAGCAAAATCCTTTTCTTCTTGCAATATTCCTAATGCCTTACAGATGCTCTCCGGAAATTTAAATGGTGAAGCTGTAGACGCAATAAGTGGTACTGTAGTATCTCCTGTATTGTGTTTATATTTCTCATATACAACATTAGCTACTGCCGTATGAGTATCAATCACGTAATTCTTTTCTTCGTAAACTTTTTTTATACTAGCATATACTTCTTCTTCTGTGGCATACCCTCCCCAAAAATGGGTGAACTTAGATTTAAGTTCTGCAGGGATAGAATAGATGCTCCTTTCTTGTAAATCGTTCATAAGGTTATTTACAAGTTCAGAATTTCTTCCACTAACTTCATATATAAGTCTTTCTAAATTTGATGAAACCAAGATATCCATTGATGGTGATTGTGTTAATACCAATTCCCTACGTTTATCATAAACTCCTGTTGCAAAGAAATCTGTTAGTACATTGTTCTCATTAGATGCACATATTAACTTATTAATTGGAAGCCCCATAATTTTACCATAATAAGCAGCTAATATGTTACCAAAGTTTCCTGTAGGAACTACAATATTTATTTTTTCATCTAAACTGATATCTCCTTTATTAACCATTTGAAAATATCCATAAAAATAATATACTATTTGAGGTATCAATCTTCCAACATTAATAGAATTTGCTGAAGAAAGTGAATATCCACTCTTTTCAATAAATTCATTAAATTTTTTATCATTAAAGATTTCTTTTACACCTTTTTGAGCATCATCAAAATTGCCATCTATGCTTACTACATCAACATTATTTCCTCTTTGAGTCCTCATCTGCATTTCTTGGATTTTTGAAACCCCATTCTTAGGATAAAATACTATAACTTTAAGTCCATCAATATCCTTAAATCCTTCTAATGCTGCTTTTCCTGTATCTCCTGAAGTTGCAGTTAATATAACAATTTCATTTTGAAAATTTAATTTTCTTCTTGCTTCAGTCATTAGTTGAGGAAGAAATAATAGAGCCCCATCTTTGAATGCACAGGTTGGGCCATGATAAAGTTCAAGAAAATTGTTTTTAACCTTAACTTCAAACTTATCTGTATATGCTCTTCCAATACATGCCTTTAATTCTTCTTCTTCTAAATCTGTAAAAAAAGTTTTCATAATTTCAAATGCAACTTGCTCATAAGTAGCTTCTACTTTATCTGTTACATTGTTTAAGAAAATTTTTTTTAAATCATTGTATTTTTCTTTTTCTATATAATATGGAACAAATAGCCCACCATCAGTGCTTATTCCTTTAAGCACTGCTTCTAGTGAAGAAAGCCCCTTTTCTCCACCTCTGGTACTTTGATATTTATTTTGTTCTTTTTCATTGCTTATTGCCATGTAAAACACCCCAAATGCATCTAATATATTTTGAAATCGCCCTTAAATAAATATTATCATGTACTTGTATGAAACACAAGTGTTTTTATCAAAAATCATATGTATTTATTTCGTAAACAAATTTTTATATCTACTTTACAATATACTTTGTATATGGTAGCCTAATTGCCACACCAGTTTCATCAAATTTATACTTAGTCCCATCTATAGCACTTTTACCGTTAACTAAATTCATGCCTGCTAAATATAATGCTTCTGCCATAGCTTGTGGATCTTGAACCACTGATCCTGACATATATCCTTTTTTTATTAATTCTTGAGCAGAGGGAATTGCGTCAACGCCAACTACAGGTAAGGTTTTTAACGGATTACCATTGTTGAAACCTTGAGCTTGCAAAGCTTCAATTGCTCCTTCTGCCATAGCATCATTATTTGAAATTATTACTTCTATTTTATCACCATATCTTAATAGTAATGCAGTCATAACATCCTTAGCTATATCCTTATTCCAATCACAATCTTGTAAAGCTATTTCTTCTGTAGGAATTCCGGCGTTATTAATAGTTAATACAGAATACTTAGTTCTATCTATAGCTTCTAAATTATTCTTTTCACCTTGCAACATTACATATTGCATGATATTATCCTTATTTCTATCAATAATATTCTTGTTCCTGTTCCAAATATCAATCAACATTTGGCCTTGTAAAATTCCAGCTTGCTTTGCATCAGTTCCAACAAAACATGCTTTACTATAGGAACGAATTGCCTCTATCGATACTGGTTCTCTGTTAAAGAAAACCACAGGCACATTGCTTTCCTTAGTCTTATTTACAACATCTCTCGTAAATTTCGTATCAACCAAATTGACCAGCAATAAATCTGTTCCTTTCATCAACAAATCATCAATTTGTCTATTCTGTACAGTCTGGTCATTATTAGCATCAAAAAAAGTAAACTCAACTTTCCCAGGATTCTGTTTTTGTATGTTTTCTAAGCTTTCTTTTACTAAAGATATAAATGGATCTAATCTATATAAAAATACGCCTACCTTTACTGGCCGTCCTTCAACAACTGCATTTACATTATATGAAAGTAACGTAGCTATTAAAAAAATTGGTATAATAATTTTTATTACTATATTTTTTAGTACTTTCATTTCTGCCTCCAAATTATTAATAATTATTTGAAAACTTATACTTTTACATATAAACTAATCTTTTATTATTTATGCTAGATTTTGAATTATACTTAATACTATGAAATTATCTTAATGATGAACTCTTACCAACCAATATTTTATGTTGGTATTACTCCAACCTAAATCCCAAGGAACCTCTCTTCTATCTGTATTATGGCAAGTTACTAAAGTGTATCCTTTTGAATCTGCTCCCGTAACCATTGATATATGGGTGATATCACCTTTTTTTTCATAAGCAACAAAATCCCCAGGTAAAAGTTTATATGATGCCTTATATACTTTTTCATAATTTCCATAAGATATCACTGAAGCTCTTCCACTATAAATCATATAGTCTTTGAAGCCATCAGCATTGACCCAAGATCTTGTGGCAGCTCCTTTTGAATCTACATTCCAACTAGAATTCATCTTAAACCCAGCACCTTCATGTAACATTTGAGATGCAAAATTGGCACAGTCTCCACCTTCAGAATTATAGTTTCTATATTTTTTATTATAATTAAATCCAGTTCCTTCATCATTTCCTGCTCCACAATAATCAAGTCCGTATTGTGCACATTTTTTTCGTCTTTCTTTTAAGTCTGAAAAATCTCTTGGTTTTTGTGCTAAAATATATTCTTTTATAGAATCCGTCTTCAATTTCTGTAAATTTAAAGAATCACCAAAAGGATCTTTGTACCATTCCTTCGTTATTATCCAATTCCCCTCCTTCTTAATTAATTGAATTATATGATAAGTTCCTATTCTACAACAATTTATATCTTCTTCCCCTTCATATACATATTTATATGCTGTGGAACAACTTAAACTTATGGAGGCAGAAGTTTCTCCTACTTTTACACGTCTTATCAATATATCTGGTGTTATATCTATAAATTTTACACCTTGTTTTTCTCCCCAGTTTTGTATGTATTTCATTTTCTGCTCTTCATATTCATACGCCCATTGGCCATATTTTGTTTTTTTATTGTATATATGCTGAACAATACTAAGATCTTGGTTTAAGATAGCCTTATTTCTATCTATAAACAATTTTTCTATAAACGAAACCACCTCTTCTTCTGAGGAGTTTGCAGAATTTTGTTCTTTTACAGGACTTCCATAGCAAAGGATTGGAAAAGTAAATATTAACGTCATCATTATTATTAGTAGCTTCCGAGCCTTATTCATTCCTTCATCCTCCTTAGTTATTGTAATTTATCGTCTATTAACTTTATTAAATTCATTATTTTATCATCTTTTTCATCTATACCCTTATACCAAGTATCATCTCCATTAAAGCTTTTGCCAAAATATTTTCCTTTTAATATTATCTCTGGTCTATATTCAAAATGCATTATATCAAAATAGCCCCATTTTCCTCCCCAAATAAAATTATTTCTTTCAAATATATCTATAAGTTCTTGTGGATACTTTGATATTCTCTTTGTCGCAGTTTCAGGTTTTGACCATTTCCAATAATCCGCACTATTGGTTTTTAAATCTATAGCAATACCAAATGCATGAGCACTCAATCTTCCAGCACCTCTTACATATCTATAGTTATAAGCACCACAAGTAGGGTATACATATGCTGCTATATTAGTGGTCTTTGAAACTTCATTTATTTCTTTAAACACATTTTTCAAAGCAAGACTTGCACCATTATTTTTGCTAAACCCATTGTTACCTACATACTCTATTTGTTTTTCTATTTGCGTTTGGCTATTACCGTAAACTTCAGAAAATAAAGGATAAACCCTTATTCTTCCTGGATTAAAACTTTTAGGTTGAACTGAATCTATTCTATCCATTGGATAAATCTGCTCCATCATATCTTGAAGATCACCATTGTTTAGTTTTTCTTCTTCATTTCTTACAATTTTATCATCATAGATTAATTTCTTTCCTGATTTTAATATTAAATAAACTTTATCTGCATTTACTTTTTCTATATCAACAATATATTCAGGATAAGCAAGCATAAGACAAAGTAAATCCCTCTTCATATTGATAAAATATCCATTCATTGACTCTCTAGGTTTTTCTAAGGCAGTAACAGTTTGTATATTGGCTAATAGCAAGCAAACCAATATTTTAAAGAATTTTTTTATCTTCATGAAATGATCTCCTTTCTGATGTAGAATAATCATTAATTATGTTTACCTATATAAATCATTTCTATGTAATATTAAGGTTTTTATATTTCTATAGTGTCCTTGGCAAATCAATGTGTTTATTTCCGCATTTACAAAAATTTTGAATTTGATTTTATTATAATATTTTAAAAAATAAAAAATGGACTAGCAAAATTGCTAATCCTATTGAACTAGATCTAACATTGTTAGAATTCCTTTTTCTTGACTTTGTTTAAGTATATTATTATATATTTCTGCCCATTCTTCTGGAGATGTTACTCCTATCCTATCTTCCTCAGATTCATTTTCCTTGTAGTATCTTTTAGAAAATATAAGTTCACTTCTAATTGCTTCTAGGATCTTTATTATTTCCATCTCATTAAATTTAATATCCACTTTAATCCCACCCTTCGAATCTTTTCTTTTCATATACATATAATAATTCTACTCTTTTTATTTTTTCCCTTTTTTTTCTAAATACTTTTTTACGATCCTTTTTTTCATATTATCATTATCTTTATATCACCAATGCTTTACATGCATATTGTGGGCTTCATGCTATAAATTCTTCTTCAAATAATATCGATTATGTCCCTTAGGACAATCTTCTAAAACTCCAAAAATTTCGTATCCATGCTTTAAATAGAAATCTTTTGCTTGAAAATCAAATGTATCTAAATGTATAAGATAAGCTCCTTTTTCTTTAGCAACTCTCTCAACTTCATTAAGCAGAATATTGCCATAACCACATTTCCTATTCTCTTCTTTTACCCACAACATATCTACGTAACAGCAATTCCAACAATACAATCTGCTATCTACTCCAGCAACGATTTGCCCTTCACTATCTCTTACTACTAAATTTACTGGTATAAAAGCTTTTTCTTGAATTAATGGTACTTTTGATAAGTTATATTCTACCAAGCCTCTTTCAACTACATTCAAATCCTCACTTGTAGCCTCTTCTATTCTATAATCTTTCATATAAAGTTCTCCCCATATCTAACTATTTTGTCTATATCCTCATTCATTTGCTGGAATATAAAGTTTTCTAAATTCAGTTCCCTTAACAAATCCAAGTTGGTGATAAACTGATTCTGCATCATTACCAAGGGTTACAAATAACCTTAATACAGGATACTTGCCTTGCAATACAGTTAACGCTCTTTTTAGCATTATTGAAGCTAAATGTCTGCCTCTATAATTAGGATTTACACCTATTGCATGAACCAATGGCCATTCCTCACAATAAGACACAAGACAAGCTCCAAGTAATTTATTTTCTTTTTTGCTATATATTAAAGTAGATGCTTCAAAAAATATATTTTCTTTACACCAATCAAAATACTCATCAACCTCTTCTAAATAATCTTTTACCGTAGGTTCTTGTCCAAGTTCATTAATTAAATGCTGATAATCTATGCTACCTTTAAAACTTAAATATAATAATTTAGCTATTTCCTGTTTATTATCTTCACTTGGAGTTTTTGTTATTATATCATCATCCCAAACTATATCAAAAACTTCAGTAGGTCTCATCATCCATCTTCTCTTTTTATCACACAAGAAGCCTAACATCTCAAAATATTCAAATTGTTCAGGTGAAATTTGATATGCATATATCTTTTTACTTGAATCTGACCATTTAATAAGTAATCTTTTTAGTAGTTTTAATATATCATAAACTTTAGTAAATGGAGGCACAAAAAATAATCTAGAAATAACATTAGGTTCTATTAAAACTCCTCCGATAATAATCTCATCTTGCTTTATCCAGTAATAACTTTCATTTTTTGCAAAAGGGTTATCTAAGCTTATTGCTGTACGCAAATCCCAATGCTTGACTGCAAATCTATTAATATTTTTATCTCCGTAAACTGATTCATATATTGAAAACTGTTCTGGATTAGCTCTCTGAATATAATATTGCTCAGATAGTTCATATCTCTCCATATTTTTTGACCAATTTCTCATATTTCTATTTTCTCCTCTTTATAATATAGCTAGCATCCATAACACTAAAGCTTCATATGAACAATAAGCTATTACATCTTCTAGTGTTATTTCTTCAATGCTTCCTTACTTACCTATTGTTTTAAATAACCTGCCAGATAGTTTCATTTTATTCATTGGATGAAAATTTATATTTATATTAATTGTAGGAATAAAAACTATATTAATGCTATTCTTTTTTCGTTTTTTATTTGTTTTCATAAATCATATCTCCCTTTATATCTATACTTATTTAAATAACTTCTAAAATTGAAATCTATTTTCTTATGAAATATTATACTATAAATTTTACAGTTACGCTTTTTTTTCCCTAAATATCCATCTTGCTTATATAACAAAAATCATCTTAATAGTAATAAGTATGTAATATACTTTTTTCAAGTATGGATATAATTTACTTAGAGGTGAAAATAATGAGAATGAAAAGATTAATATTTCCAATGCTCGTTTTAATTATGTTATTTACCTATGGATGTAACATTAATAGCTCAAATATAACTCCACCTTCTTCAAAGAATTCTAGTACCAAATCAAATAAATCAAACATTAATTCATCTATCTCATCTGATCCTATACAGCAAAAAATTAATACTATGACCTTAGATGAAAAGATAGGACAACTGGTTATCGCTGGTGTTGATGATTTTTCAAACAATGAACATTCAAAAACTTTAATTAACACTTACCATGTAGGCGGTTTTATTTTATTTAAACAAAACATTGATAACACAAACCAAACTATAAATCTACTTAATTCTTTAAAACAAACAAACTCCAATAGCAGAGTTCCACTTTTTCTTGGAGTAGATGAAGAAGGTGGCAGAGTTTCAAGGTTACCTTCAGAATTGAAAAAGCTTCCTCCCAATAAATCTATTGGAAAAATTAATAATACTAGTTTTTCAAATAAAATTGGGCAAGTACTTGGAGAAGAACTTAATTCTTTTGGATTTAATGTTGATTTTGCTCCAGTTTTAGACATAAACAGTAATCCTTTAAATCCTATTATTGGAGATAGATCTTTTGGAAGAAATTCTTTTATGGTTTCAAAATTAGGGATTGCCACAATGAATGGGATACAATCTAAAAATGTAATACCTGTAATAAAACATTTTCCTGGACATGGAGATACTTCAGTAGATTCACATATAGGACTTCCTATAGTAAATAATGATCTAAAAAGATTGAATGCTCTAGAACTAGTGCCATTTTCTAATGCAATAAAAAGCGGAGCAGATATGGTAATGGTAGCTCATATATTGCTGCCTAAAATAGATTCACAAAATCCAGCTTCATTTTCAAAAGTTATCATTACAGATATACTTAGAAAAAGCTTAAAATTCAACGGAGTAGTAATTACTGATGATATGACTATGGGAGCCATAGTAAAAAACTATAACATTGATGATGCAGCTGTAAAATCTCTAAACGCAGGCACTGATATAATATTAGTTTGCCATGATTTTGAGAAACAAACCTCTGTCTTAAATGCAATAAAAAATGCTGCTTCAAAAGGAACAATTTCTCAAACAGCTATAAATGGAAAAGTATATAGAATTTTAAAATTAAAGCAAAAATATAATTTAAAGGACTCCCCAAATCCATCTTTTAGCGTAGAAAATATTAACCACAAAATTTCTAAATTATTAAATGCCTATATGTAAATATTATAATAAAGAATCGCCATCAGACTCCTGACAGCGATTCTTTATTTAAAATATATATTTTTTACGTACATCCTCTAAATTAACACTTTTTAGCGAGTCTGAAACCTCAATTGCAAGTACTGCTGAATTATTATTGACAATATAATATGTTCCTAATTTATCTATATTGAAATCAAATTCCACAGTTCCTTTTTCCCCTTTGAAAGTATTTAATACATTCCCATTATCTTCATTAACTAAGCTAAAATTTGAATTAGCATTGTCAAATTCACTAAGATCTAAAATGAGTTTAGTTTTTATTCCTTTCTCTGCTACTATTACAAGTGGTTCAAATTCATAACCTGTTCCTTTTACTTTTATACTTTGAATACCATCAAGAATAGTTGCTTTTTTAATTAATCTATCTGTTGAAACCTTACTTATATCACTACCATATATGCTTGGAGCCTTTGAAGTAGTTGCAGGTCCTCCACCACAGCAACTCATTCCACTGCTTTGTTGAGGTACTGGCGCTACTTTTGATGTATCCACAGAATCAATATTATCCATAACCTTAATTACTCCTGAAATCATCCCCATCCAACAGCTAAAGTTAATATCACTATCCTTTGGCGTAAATTCAATTACATTTTCACCTGAAGTTAAAGTTTTTTGTATATTAAGTGATTGAACAACTATTGCATTATTACAAGAAGTTATTTGTTTCCCAGATATTATCCACTTAACAGGCATATTTTTTTGAACATAAAATACATTAGGTGTATACCCATTCCCATCTGCAGTCATATTTATTACTTGAACCCCATTTTCTATAGTTGGCTTAGCCACATTTGATTGGTTCGAGTTATCTTGGCTCCCTGACAAAACATTAGTTACTGTATTCATATTAGGTGTATTAACTCCAGCAAGAGCTAATCCTCTATTTCCCATTATTACTCCTAGAATAACTACTAATATTCCACTAAATCTTAATAATTTCTTTGTATATCCTTTACTTAAAAATCCTGATATAGCACCAAATAGCAACATTAACGGAACTGTTCCTAAAGAAAATAGAAACATTGAAATTGCACCATTTAGGGCACTACCAGTTCCTAAAGCATAAAGTTGCATTGTTTGCAATGGTCCACATGGCATCAGTCCATTTAGCATTCCCACTAAAAAAGGAGTTTTAGGCTTCTTTTTTACTGAACATGAAGACCAAGGTAATCTAATGTTGAACTTTCTAAAGGCTGAAAAACCTGCCATATTAAGTCCCATTATTATCATGAAAATCCCAGCAAATATCTGAAGTCCTGCCTTTACATGAATTGATAATGATAATACAGATCCTAATGCTCCAACAATACCACCAATTATAGTATAAGAAGTTATTCTTCCAGTATTATACAATATTGAAGGCATTAATGTTTTAAGCTTACTATTTTTTTCATTTGATATGCTTTGTGTAAGCATGATTCCACCACACATACCAACGCAGTGCACTGATGTAAGCATCCCTACTAAAAATAGTACAAAATATGAAGCTCCATTTAATTTAGCATTCATATCAAACCCTGCCGTAGAACTACCTAACAATAAAATAGCTGCAACAATAACAAAAAATCCGATGAATTTAATATTATTTGAATTCTCAGTACTATATCCTGATTTCTTAATTGCTTCTTTAAGTTGTTCCTTCGTGCATACTATATCATCATATTCAACATCTACCTGCTGATTACTATAACTAGCACTTACATTTTTAACTCCATTAACTTCCCTTAAGACTTTCTCTACTTTTTTCTCGCAGGAAGTACATGTCATATCATAAACTTTAATTACTTCTCTTTTCATGCTCATATTTTCCTCCATTAACTTTTTAGAATTGCTTATAAGCAACATTTTTTTATCTTTGTATAACGAAGTATAATAAAAAGTTATGAAGATATTATGAGGATTATTTTTCTTCATCTTTATTTAAATGCACTAAAAATGTAGTTCCTTTATTCTCTTTGCTTTCAACGTCAATTGTGCCTGAATGTAAAGTTAAAATCTTTTTTGCAATGGTAAGCCCTATACCACTACCCTCTATCGCCTGCCTGCTCTTATCTCCACGATACATCCTCTCAAATATGAATGGCAGATCTTCTTTTTTTATACCAATTCCATTATCTTGTATTGAAATTGAAACATAATTATTACTACTACTTATTTTCACACGTACAATTCCATTGAATTTTGTAAATTTAATTGCATTAGAAATAAGATTAATAAATACCTGCTTTAATTTATCATAATCTCCAATCACATTAAAATCGGAATTTTCTTCTTTCTCAAATAGCAATTCTATATTCTTTTCAGTGGCTGCAATTGAAAAATCACTTATTACAGAAAAAATCAATTCTTCAATATTAACCAATCCCATATTTAATATCATTTCTTCTGATTCAACCTGTTTTAATGTATTTAAATTGTTTAAAAGTTTACCAAATCTTATTACTTCTTCATTCAAACTATTTAACTTTTCAGGTGTCACAGGCACAATTCCATCTATCATTGCTTCTAAATTATTTTGCAAAATATTAAGAGGAGTTCGTATTTCATGAGATATATCTGAAATAAGCCTTTTTCTCAATAGATCCTGACTGTTTAATTTTTCGCCAAGAGAATTAATGCTTACAATTAAATTTTTGATTTCTTGAATATTACTATTAATTTTTAACCTTGACTCATAATCCCCTTTTGATAAATTGACAGAAGTTTTTGAAACTGCCTTTATGGGTTCAGAAAATTGCTTTGATAAAATTATGCTTATGGCTGCTACTATTACTATGGTTAATAATCCACTTAATGCAATACTCTTGTTAATTTCCACTTTAAAATTCACATCTTCTTTAGAAAGCAATACAGGAGAATATTGGCCTACTAATATGTATCCTACTATCCTGCCATCTACGTTAAGAGCAAATTTACTTGTTGTATATACCCCTTCATTATTATTTGAGTTCATCATCATCATATGACTTTTGTATCGTATATCATTAGGGTTCATCTGCCATACTACTTTTCCTTTCTGATCTAAAAGTGACAAACAATAATTACTCATAAGTGCCTCATGCATCATCTCTTCTCCTGAATTAGAATTCCATGTGCCATCTCGCTTATAAATTTGCTGAAAATATTCCACCAATCGAATATTTCTCTTACTTTGTATATCCTGCATATACTTATTAAATGTATTGTTAATAGTAATGTTAACCACCAAAACTGATAATGTTACACCAACTACTGAACAAAATATTATAATTATGCTCAAACGCTTTCTTATACTCTGCTTCATTTTTCATCACCAAACTTATATCCTACCTTTGTAACAGTTAAGATATACTTAGGAGTTTTACTATCCTCTTCGATCTTTTTTCTTAAATTTTTAATGTGAACATCTACAATTCTATCTGAGCCTTCAAAATCAATACCAAAAACTCTTTCTATTATAGCTTCTCTTGTAAAGACTTTTCCTCTATTTGAAGCCAAAGCATATAGTATATCAAATTCATTAGGGGTTAATGCAACCTCCTGGCCTTTTAGCTTGAATACTCTCTTATCATTATCAATAATTATATTATTATTATCAAAATAGATAATATTTTCTTCATTTCCATGAATTCTTCTGAATAACGCATTTACACGAGCAGTAAGCTCCCTTGGGCTTAAAGGTTTTGTCAAATACTCATCAGCACCAATATTTAATCCTTCAATCTTATCACTTAGAGACACTTTAGCAGTAAGCATAAAAATGTGGACATCAGAAATTCTTCTAAGTATCTTACACACCTCTTCTCCATCAATATCAGGAAGCATTAAATCTAAGATCACAAGCTTTATATTCTCTTTGCGGAATATTTCTATTCCATCCAACCCTCTTTCAGTAATAAAAACACTATACCCTTCTTTTTCAAGGTAAGCTTTTAAAATCTCTGCTACACTTTTCTCATCTTCAATAATTAGAATATTATTCACAATATCACCTCTAATTTTTATATAAAAAAGTAAACTTCATATTGTAACAAAGTACTTTCCCATTTTTCCAATATAAATTTAAGTATATATCTTTTAAATTAGCATAAAGTTATGAATTTTATGTGTAAAGAATTTTTTTATTTCATAAGGGTAATATATTATTGTACAAAATATTTAAAATAAGGAGCGAGAATTATGGATATTAAAAGAGCTAGAGAAATTATCAATTCAACTGGTATGACAAATGTTAAGTATAATGAAAAATCTGTATGGCTAGAAAATATTATTGAAGCAACAAATGAAGTTGAAGTTAAAGATCTAGAAACTGGTGAAAGACATTTAGTAGATGTGTCTAAATTAGTTTAATTGGCAAGTACTTTCCCTCCATATTAAATATACGTTTATGTAAAAATTAAGAGCATGGAACTATATCATAATTCAATGCTCTTGATTTCTGATTTATATGCAATATTACTCAAATTCCGCAAGTCTATTTCTTCTATTCCACCAATTTCTTCTTCAAATCCAATATATACGTATTTTGCATCTTCTTTAAATCCATAAGGAAATAAGACAAAACTCTAATTATAGGATTTTTAATCAGGATATTCTCTTTAAAAATTATTTTAGTTCCACCATTTTCTGTTTCAGAAAAATGCCCTGTCCAAGAACCAGTAAACATTTTATTTTCCATATTAAATTCATATTCACTATAAGACTTCTTTTTAGTTATAATAAATTTTGTTGAATTACCATTACCAGTATACTCAATAAATTCGCCTTCATTAAGAATTTCAATTTTTTCAATATCACTACGCCACTCACAGTCTTTATTATTAGTAACTACATCCCAAACAGCATTTATGTTTGAATTAAAATATGCTGTTACTTCTGAAGTCCTCGCTTTTCCCAAAATCTCCACCTCGCATTAATTATATATAGCTTTTTATATAGTTTTATTAGTTCCTATTAATGAGATTAACCCATTAGCTAATGCATTTCTCATCCATACTTATTTTTTACAAATGTACCATTATTATATCATAACTTTCAAAAAGATGTCTGCTAATTATCATGCTTAAGCAGATAGCTTAGCTCTAATTTTGAAAATCATTAATGAATTAATTTAAATAGTCTGCACAAACTAGAACTTATATTAGTGAAGTAACTAAAAAACTTATTGCTAGGCACTTATATAGACTTGCAAACAAAGGAGGATAACAATGGAAGAAAAACTCAAATTTGATAAGCAAAAATCCTTATTTAGACTTATAGCTATATCAGCTATAGCTGTTATATTCGTTCCGGTTTTATATTCTGGTATATATCTTTCAGCCTTTTGGGACCCTTATGGAAATTTCAATAATGTTCCTATAGCCTTTGTAAACTTAGATAAACCTGTTACAAAGGATGGCAAACAGTATAATATTGGTAAAGATATAGAAAATAATTTAAGAAATAATACAAAAATCGGTTGGAAATTTGTTAGCTACGATGAAGCCAAAAGAGGTGTTAGTGGTACATCTTATTATGCTTTGGTAGTAATTCCAGAAGACTTTTCTGCTAAAATAGCTGAATCAAAAGGTGGTAAGTTTATCAAACCTACTATAATTTATGAAGCCAATAAGGGTAAAAACTTTGTATTTGCTCAAGTATCTGAGAGGGCTGCTGAAAGTATTAAATCAGAGATTTCTTCAAATATTCAAGAAGAAGCAACAAAAGCTCTAGCCAGTGGCTTATATGATGTGAAAAATTCACTAAAGACTGCTAGTGATGGTGCTGCTAGTCTTCAAAGCGGTACTGATAAATTGCTCTCTGGTTCAAAACAATTATCCTCTGGCTTAACTACAGCTACTAATGGATCAAAACAACTTGAAAATGGATTAAAGGATGCTGCTTCAGGAGAAGCTCAACTTTCAAATGGCATAAACTCGTTAATTATTGGTCTTAATGAATTTAAAAATGGTTTATCACAAAACACAAGTAGCGTTAATCAATTAGTTACAGGTGCAAAATCAGTTTCAGATGGTTTATCTGCTGTTGCATCTCAAACTCAAAAGGCAGACTTACCAAAATCACTTACAAGTGCTGCAGATGGCATTCATCAGATTAACACAACACTTGGTCAAGTTTCTTCATTACTTGCCTCTAACAATCAACAGAACATAGAACAAGCTAAAGCTATAATAAGTCAATTAATAAGTAATATAAATAGCCAAGGTCTTGAAAGTAAATTAAGAACTGCAGCAACTAGCTCAGGCACTCTAAGTACAAGTTTAAATAAATTAAGTGCAGGAGCTCAACAGGTGTCTGCTGGAACAACTAAACTTGCCTCCACTTTAGCCGATGTGCAAACAAAATCACTTACAGGAGTAAACCAACTTATAGATGGTGCCAACAAGCTTAAAACTGGAAGCAATTCACTTCTTACTGGATTAAATACTGCTACTCAAAAAACAGGTGAATTATCTACAGGTTTGACAGCTTTAAATACAGGTGCAATAAATCTAAGTACTGGATTAAATTCAGCTAATGATGGTGCATTAAAATTAAAGGATGGATTAAATAATGGATACACTACTATGAATAATAGCTTAAAATTCAGTGTAGAGGATGTATCTAAATTTACAACAAATCCATTAACCTTATCTGATGTATCAATAAATGCTGTTAAGTATTACGGTGAAGGTCTTGCTCCATATTTTATATCTCTATCTTTATGGCTTGGTGCCTTACTAACTAACATAATAATATCATTAACTAAACTAACAAAGGTAGTAAAATATAAATTCTTAAAAACTTATACAGGAACCTTCTTAGCTGGATCTATTATTGTTATGTGCCAAGCAATAATTTTAAGCTTGCTCTTGGTAAATGGATTAGGGCTTCAAACCTCAAACATAGGATTATTCTACATTGCAAATATGTTTATTGCTGTTGTATTTTTCAGTATAATGTATGGCGTATCCTATGCTATAGGACTTGTTGGAACACCTATTTTATTTGTTATTTTTGTTTTGCAATTAGCTTCCTCAGGTGGAACCTTCCCAATAGAAACAGCCCCTAAGTTCTTTAGATTATTATCTCCATATTTCCCTATGACCTACTCTGTAGAAGGACTTAGAATGATAACAAGTGGTATAAATTCATCAAGATTTGCAACAATTTCGATGGCACTGCTTGTATTTATGGCTATATTCTATATTGGCGGTTTTGTAATCAACAGAACCTTTAAAGGATTAAAACGTCTTAAAGCTGAAGCAGACTAAATTAAATGTTAACATAATAAATAGAACCACAATAACATTATTGTGGTTCTATTTAATGCTATATTTATTTTTTTATTACACTTTTTGTAACTGAAGAAGTTTTCTTAGTTGAAGAAGTCCCTAATGTAACCATACTATTTAATGCTTTGTAAGCATCAACCTTACCATATCCGTAATATTTATCTTTGCCTTTAACTCCCAAATCTACAGAAGACTTCTCTAAAATTTTCTCAATTTGTGCAGCAGTTAATGTTGGATTTTGAGCTTTTACTATTGCAGCAATGCCTGTAACTACCGGAGTAGCCATGCTTGTACCACTCATAAAAGCATATCTTCCATTAGGATAAGTACTTAATATCATATCTCCTGGAGCTGAAAGTTCAACTGCATTCCCATAATTAGAATAACTTGATTTTCTATCACTCATAGACAATGCTGAAACCGTTAATACATTATCAAGTGATGCAGGTGTAAAAGTTGAGCAATCAGTATTATCATTTCCTGCCGCTGCCACTACAATTACGCCTTTTTGTACTGCATATTGAATAGCATTGTTTATTTCTGGAGATGTTCCCTCTCCACCAAAACTCATATTAATTATATCCGCTCCCTTATCCACAGCATAAGTGATTCCTTGAGCAATTATATCCGAATCTCCACTTCCATTAGAATCAAGGACTTTTACTGGCAGAATTTGAACATTAAGTTGCCCTGTAATCCCCATAAGTCCATAATTATCTTTTGTGTTCGTTGTGATAATTCCGCTAACATGAGTTCCATGACCTTGATCGTCCATAACATTTTTATTATTTGACACAAAATTATATGCATTTGCTAAATCAATTTTACCTTTTAATGCTGGATGATTATAATCAACGCCTGTATCTACAACTGCAACTTTTATTTGCTTTTGCTGCTTTACCATTGACCAGGCTTTATAAGCTTCTGTCCTTATTAAGTCGTACTCATATGATCTATAATTAATTATTGAACTTCTATTATAAGAATATCTACTATTTGTTTTAATTTCTACCTTATCTGTAGGTTTTACTACAGATATAGTATCTGGCTTTTTAACTTTTTTTACATTTTTGAGTTTGGACAATTTATTAAGCAATTGAGTTTCTGATATTTTATTGGAATAAACAACTGCTTGTCCTCCTTTAAGCATTTTTATATCGACTTCAGGAATTTTATTCTTTATATCTTTAATATCTGAAGCTGATGATATATTTATGACTGCTCTATTAGCTTTATTTGTAAGATTATTTTTAATAGGAGTAGCTCCCATTGTTACCATTGCATTTGCTGAAAGTGATACTGTCATCACAATGGCTATTATTGATTTTTTCATACTATCCCTCCGTTCCTCATTTGTATATTGATTGGTAATAATTTATTATCAATTTATCGAATTTGCTTTATAACCAATTATCGTAGAACAAATTTAAAAATTAAGACTTCTGCTTTATATAAATAAAAAGTTGGCATATATCATCCTACCAACTTTTTATACTATGGACTTTGTAATAAATTAAATTTAAAATTATACCTTGTTATTATTTCACATCACATTTAGGCTTAAAATATCCCTTTGGATAACCACAGCAAGGACAATCATTAGGTGGAGTTTTTCCTTCATGGATATATCCACAATTCATACATACCCAAGCAATTGGTTTTTCTGAATAAAATATTCCGCCATTTTCAAATCTATCACTTAAATCTGTATAAATATCTACATGAGATTCTTCAGCTTCACTTAATTCTTTAAAAAACATAGCTACTTTCTCAAAACCTTCTGCTTTAGCTATTTTTTCATATTCCTTATATTTATCAGCCACCTCATCCTCTCTATTTATACTAAACTTTAAGTTTTCTTTTGTTTCTTCCACCTTATCTAGGTATTTTTTATAAGCTGCTCTAGAATGTGCTAACTCGTTAGCTCCTACTGTTTCATAAACTTCAGCTACCCACTGGTAACCTTCCTTTCTAGCTACCTCTGCAAACATTTTGTAAAGGTTATTTGTTCTAGCTTCCACAGCAAAAGTTCTATAAAGATTTTTTTCAGTTTCTGATCCTCTTAAATCTTCCACTTTAATTACACCTATAAAATTAATCTAACCTATTCTATGCATAATATCTTGTACTAATGATAATCATTTTCTCTTTTGCAATTACATATTTGCACCTAACACCATCTTTCATTATTATTTTGAGTACTTAACTAACAATATATTTAATTTATTATTGAAATATACTTATATAAAATATTGTAATTTTGAAATACGACAATTGTGTGACAACTTTGTGAACAGTTCATATACTTACTATTCTTTTTTAGATTAGTTTATTTTCTTTTCAAAAACAACTTTTGAATTTTCATCAAGCCCTTGTATATCCTTTATGCTGTAGATGAAATTGTCATTTCCATCCCAAAATATCATAAATAAATTATCATAAAGTTTGCGTTGTTCTACTACTTTAGTTTTGTTTTTAACCTCTATTTCAAATTTAACTGACTTAATTCTTCTATCATTCACTCTTCCAAAAAGCACATGTTTATTACCATTATCACCAGCTCCAAATGCCTTAATATATTCCACAGGCTCCGAACTTACTAAATGTCCACTAGTTAGCATTTCTCCTGGATACCATAAGCCCCAAGTCCCTCGCTTAACTATATCTATAGAATACCATTTATCATATTTACATAAATAGCAGTACTCATTATTAAATTTTTCTGTCTTAATAATAACTGAAGGTCCATAATTCTTTGCTCTCTCATTTCTTTTTAATGCTGTAATTGGAGACACCGAAGCAGGATAAAAAATGACTATAATACAAAATACTATTAAAAGTATAACTATGTTTCTAAACAATTTCTTTTTCTTAATCATTTTTCATCACCTCCACTTAGCTTTATTTCGAATCTCATATGTCTATTATAATGATCATAATCTAGAATTATCTTTTGAGCCTTACTATTGAAATTTTCAATGAATATCAAGTTTCTTGAACCAAATATGTTGTTACTCCCTTGACCACTTTGAGTTGTATATTTATTGCCTAAATCATCATATATATTAAACCTTCCAGCCCCCCAACTTGTTACCCAATAATTTTTCTCAAATAAACTGTGATATTCATTAAGTATAATATATACACCATTATTTTTATCTAAAATAATCTGCTTCATTACAATAGTTACAGTATCAATTTTATCTTCTTGCTTAAGTTTAGCTGAATACTTTATATCATTATTATTTGGATATGCAGAATGGTCAAATGAGCCAATAACTCCAAATATAATTATATAACCAAGAAAAAAACATATCATTCCTATAATAATGTTAGTAATATTTAAAAGCCAACCTACATATGGTCTATGCTGCTTATTTAGATTCTTTCCTATTTCTTTTGGATTCCCCATTGCTGCTATAGACTCTATATAGGCTGCTTCTTCATCAACACCGTTATCCATCAAATCATATGCATGATCCTCTATATGATTTTTCAATTCTTCACTTATTTTATTGCGAGCTTTTTTATACTTTATCTCTTTGCATACATTGGTTATAAATTCTTCTACATTATGCTCCCACATAGGTAACACCACCAATTACTTTATTGACTTTTGAAGAAAAGAATTCCCATTCCTTCTTTTTATCTTCCAGTAGTTTCTTACCCTTCTTTGTTATCCTATAATATTTTCTCTTTCTCCCATTTTCAGCTACAGCCATAAATGACTCCACCATTCCATCATTCTCAAGGCCATGCAAAATAGGATACAGAGTCCCTTCATTAAGACTAAATGTATTGTCTGATTGTTCCTCAAGTTCCTTTATCATTTGATAACCATACTTATCTCCAGCATTTAGTAATGTAAGAACAAGCATAGTGGTGCTTCCGGTAATTAAACTCTTATCAATCTTCATATGAACACCTCCTAAAAATAATACCTAGATAATCTATGTATACATTATACATAGATTATCTAGGTATTACAATTACTATTTATTTTTCCATAAATTAATCTTTTCTATTGTTAACTAAACTAAGTCCATGATACAATAAGCATAAAAATCTAATATCTTCTGTATTCGTAATAATTATTGAATGAGGTGTTTTATGTCGAAAAAATTCTCTAAATTGCAAACCATATTATTGGTATTGCTTATTATGTTTATTGGCTTTATAGTAATTTTACTTGGACTTCCAAAGCTAATTTCATTCATTTCTTCTCAATTGGGTTATAAACTTTCTTCAAAAGATTTAATGACAAACTACACAGTTGGAACAATAGTCAGATTAATTGGTGTTGTTACTTGTTTTATATTTATGAAAATTATAGGTATTACCAAAGAATTTAAATGGAGTTTCAATAGAAAATATATTGCATTTAGCTGGTTATTCTTTATTTATATTATCCTAAACTTTGAACTTATTGATATATCATCTAATATGATTTTTCCTATTATTATGATGATAATAAGTTGTCTATTTGTTGGATTATATGAAGAAATTGTATTCAGAGGCTTAATTTTATCTTTAGTATTAAAACACTGGGGTGAAACAAAAAAAGGTGTATATTTTTCAGTTATATTCTCAAGTTCGGCCTTTGGATTGATGCATTTAATAAATCTTTTTGATGGGGCAAACGTTATCTCCGTAGTAGCACAAGTTTTTTATGCCACTATTATAGGAATATTCTTTTCAGCACTTTTGCTAAGAACCAATAATAATTTATTATGGTGCGCTTTATTGCACGCTATTTATGATATTGCTAGTGGCTTCGAAGATTTTATTCCTAAATCAGCACACGGAGCCTCTAATAATGTAGACATTTTGCCTGTTCTAATCAATTTAGCAGAGTTCACACCATTACTTATCTTAGGTTTATTTTTGCTTAGAAAAATTGCAAATGTATCCTCAGATGGAACTGTGATTCTTACTGAAAAAACTTCATAATATCATACAAGGCGGTATATCTATGTTCAACAATATAGATATACCGCCTTAATTATTTGATCCAACAAATAACTTATTTTACCACTATATCATCTGTCCAAATGAATTAAATCTATCCACGCATCCAATAAATATAAAAATAGAAATATAGTTAAATATAAAAAATGTTAACTATAAATCTATAAAAATATTTAAATATTTATAGATTTATAGCCAATTCTAGCTGTTAGATGCTGTTTATGGTAATACTAAAAATGCAGATGGAATTGCACGTTCTCCATTTGAATTATTTATATGAGTAATTACGCTACCATTATAATACATAGTTGACGAATTTCCTCCGTCTAGTAAAGCTGCATTTACCACTCCATACTTTAGTAATACATTAGCTACCTGCTTAACTGTAGCTCCTTTTGAAGTATCACTTCTACCATTTATAACAAGAAATACTACCTTCCCATCTTTCATTTGCCCTATGGCAGTTCTAGGGCCTACCCCTAAATTAGAATTATTTACTTCTGAAATTTTACCATTTCTTATAACTTCTGAGCCAAAACCTACTGCTTCTTTAACCTGCATATTTTTTAATTGTGAATAAGTATATCTACCTATTACAAGAAGCCCATTCTTATCAATTCCAACTGTATTATATCTATTTACTTCATCTTCCTGTTTGTACACAAGCTCCCCATCTTTAATAATAAAACCACAAGGTAAATTATCAGTATTGAATCCTCCTGCGTTTATTGCAGCTAGAGCATTTTCCTTCTTAGCAATTTCACTTGTAGTTTCATAGACTTTTGAATTATTTAATGCATATCCAACACTCACTTTCTTAGAATTGGATATAATCATCATCTTGCCATCAAAATTCTCATACTTTATATCTTTCACATCTATAGTGCTCTTAACATCTGATTGTACTATTTTGTTAGCATAAGCTATGCTGCTTTTTGCATTAGTTAGTAAAATACAACTTAAGGTTAATATAATTAAGCCTCCTACAACAGAAAATTTATTTTTCTTGTTATGCTTATCAGCATTAAACCTTGATATCATGATAATCCTCCTTTTTACTCCTGACTTACTTGACAAAATTCCTAACGTCCCTAGAGTTGTTTGCCTCTTTGAAATTATATTTACTAAATGTATAATTGTATATCCATACTCTAAAGTATCTTCTTTGTTTATGCATGACATTGCATTGGCATCACAGGCTATTTCACAATCCTCATGCATTTTATAAAACCCATACCAAATTATAGGATTAAACCAATGCAAAGCTTTTAAGAATATAACCATCCAACTTACGATATTATCCTTTCTCTTATAGTGAGAAAGCTCATGTAAAATTATATGATTCAATTCTTTTCTTTTTAATGTCTTTAGTATATCCTGTGGGAAAAGTATAATTGGCTTAGTAAAGCCTAAAAGAGATGGTGATGACACTGCTGTTGTTAATATTACTGATACATCTTTATTTATCTTAATAGCAGACTTACATTCATTAACTATTGAAGAAATCCCTTCTGTATTTTTCACACTACTATTTTTAACTCTGATAAATAGTCTAAAGTTTGCAATAATAGTGTAAACTAAAAACGTAACAACTCCCATTAACCAAATTATCATAAAGTAATTTTTCAAAATGACAATGAAATTTTTATTAGTTTTCTCTATTTTATTAATTGTGTTAAGATCTTTACGTATTACGTTATTTCCTTTTGTTTCATTACTTAGATTTACATTTTCAGGATTTTTTATCCGTGACTCTATTGATTCTACTAATATCTTATTGGTTAAAGGAGAAATCAAATTAAATATACTAACTGAGGTGTGTGGTACATATGGAATCATCAACCTAATCATTAATATAAACCAAATGCAATAATGCCATCTTGGACTTTGCCTATCTTTAACAATTAGCTTTACTAATAAAATTATTCCTATAAGTACACTTGCCGAAACAGATGATATTATTATCCAATCAAAAAAAATCATCAAATTACACATAATATCACCCCCTGTCCTCACTTCTATCAAGAATGTTTTTCAGTTCTTCAATCTCAGTATCAGATAGTTCATGATCCTCAACTGCATTAGATATCATAAGATTTAATGAACCATCATAAACCTTTTTAATAAATGATAAGTACTCTCTCTTTGAACATTCCTTTCTTGTTATTAAAGGTCTCAAAATATATGGAAATGAACCTTCTTCAATTTCAATAGCCTTCTTCTCTACAAGCCTACTAATCAACGTATAAATAGTTGATGGATTCCAATTTGTATTGGGTTTCAATATTTCAACTACTTTATTGGATGTTATTGGTGAGTGATCCCACACAACTTTCATTACCTCCCATTCAGAATCAGATATTTTAGAAACTTTTTTCATTTTCTCACCTCCTCTACAGATGTAGAATATATTTTGATTCTACATCTGTAGAATTCATTTGGCAATAATATTCATATGCTAAAATATATTCTATTTCTACATCTTTTTACACTTAAGCCCAGGCTTTATAACTTATTAGTATAATAATTCATGATATTTTATACTCAGAAAGAAAATCCATTGAATGTATGGAAAATTAGTGATAATATACATTTAAATAGTATTTTTTGTTAGATATTGTTTTGTTAAATTCTGTTTTTGAATTGATTGAAATTTATAATTATTCTATGGAGGTTACTATGAAAAGCCGCAAATTAAATTCTAGGTTTTTTATTTATATATTGATTATTATTTTTAATATATTTTTATTTCAAGTAGATGCATTTGCTGAGAACAGTCCCCCTAAGAAAATACTTGTCATAAATTCTTTAAGCAAAGGAAATACTCTTAGAGGATTTAACACTAATAATTGGAATGACCAAATAATATCCGGTCTTGAATCAAAACTTAAGAAAGATAACATTAATGTAGATTTAAATGTTGAATATATGGATTCAAGCGTTTATCACTCAGCTGAACATTATAATATACTTTACAATTTATATAAATACAAATATAAAACAGTTAAATTTGATGCTATCATTGCTATTAGCAATGATGCTGTGGATTTTTTAGACAAGTATGCAAACGACTTATTTCCTAATACTCCAGTACTATTTTGCGCCATCGATCAATCAAGAAGGACAACATTAAAAAATCATATCCTTTTTACAGGATTATATAAAAGTGAAGACTATAAAGATACAATTAATATAGCATTAAAACTACATCCTAATACAAAACATTTTTTTATAATAAGTCAACGTAATATATTTTACAGCTCAATATCAGATAAATTATCATCTTCAAGTAAAGTAGATTTTACATATTGCACGGATACTGACATTAATAGAGTAAAAGAAAAAATTGATAAATTATCTAGCAATACCGTGATTTTTATAGGCACTCAATTTATTAATAATCAACATGATCCTATTTCAATTTCAAATACTACTAATACACTTTTCAAGAACTGTCCATTGCCTGTATATGCTATAGGTTATTCATATATGAATAATGGTATTGTTGGTGGAATGCTCACACATGGCATAAAACTTGGTGAGAATATTGGTGATATGACCATACGAATTTTAAACGGAGAAAAGCCATCAGATATACCAGCCATAGTTGATAATTCACACAATTATGTATTTGATTATAATCAATTAAATCGTTTTAATATAAATACACAATCTTTGCCAAAAGGTTCTGAGATAATAAATATGCCATCAACCACTTATAAGATTTCCAAACAAGCAATTATATATTTTTCTATTGGATTTGCATCAATACTCATTTTAATAATAATCTTCCTATTAGTTATAATAGGCAAACTTAAAAATACTAAGAAATTATTAATAAATAGTGAGAGTTTATTAAAAACAATAATAAATTCCACCCCTGATATAATCTATTTTAACGATCCTAATGGTAAGATATTAGAAATTAATGAACCATTTTTGCACTTGTTAAATATTAAAGAAAAGGATTATAAACTTAAGACTATTGACGAATTAATTAGTCCATCCTCTATAACAAATAATGATAGTAAAGCTTGGGAGTCTGGTAATGTTTATAGAACTGAAGAAACTATACTTGATCAAAGAAAAAATATTAATAAAATCTACGATATTATAAGAGTTCCATTATTTAATGAAGATAAAACTCCAAGAGGTTTAGTGTTAATTGGGAGAGACATAACGGAACATAAGGCAAATGAAAAAAATAAAAAGATAATTGCGGAACTTAGATATTATGACAAATTAAAAATGGAATTTTTTACAAATCTATCGCATGAATTAAGAACTCCTGTAAATGTAATTTTCAGTGCTCTTCAAGTGGTTGAAAATGCAACAAAAAATAATAATAATGATAAAATTGACCTTCATAAGCTAAAAAAATATCCCTATATAATGAAACAAAATTGTTATAGGCTTACTCGAATTATAAATAATTTTATAGACATAAATAAAATTGATTATGGAAACTTTCCTTTAGATTTGCAAAATATAGACATCATAAACATACTAGAAAGTATAGTTTTATCTGTTGCTGACTACGTTGAAAATAAAGGACTTTCTATTATTTTTGATACTGAAGTAGAAGAATCTATTGTAGCTAGTGATCCAAATATTCTAGAGCGAATCATACTTAATTTATTATCTAATGCCATAAAATTTACACCTGCTGGCGGGAACATTACAGTTAATATCTATTGTCCAAATGATTATGTAGTGATTTCAGTGAAAGATACAGGTATAGGTATCCCTATAGAAAAGCAAGAAGCTATATTTGAAAAATTTGTACAAGTAGATAAATCACTATCAAGAAATAGAGAAGGAAGTGGAGTCGGTCTTTCATTAGTGAAATCCTTGGTAGAACTTTTAAATGGTACAATAAATGTAATCAGTAAACCTAATGAAGGAACTGAATTTATAATCAAACTTCCAAATGAGACTTTACCATATGATAAAACTTCAGTCAGTGATTATAATCTAAATAAAAGTAACTCTGAAGTTATACGAATTGAATTCTCTGATATCTATAACTAAAATTTATTTCAGTTTAGTTTTACAGTTATTTAGCATCATTAAATCAGGTCATTACTATATCAATATAAGAAAAAGAAGCTAATAAAACATTCTATATTTTACTAGCTTCTTTTTCAATATACAGTTCCACAATATTAATCTTTTTATCTATACAGACAAGGCATGCTTTTATTTTTCTATATTTATCACTCCGCAATATTTCTTATGCTATCTGCTTTTCAAAAGTTAAAGTCTTATTTACCATAAAAGAACATAAAAATACCACTATCAATCCATAAACTATATTGATAATAGATGTAAATGACATTTGCAAAACCAACATGCATAAATCTATTATGTTTAATGTAATAAAAACAGGAATTTTAAATTTTCTATTCAAAATAATAGCAATGATATCAACTCCACCAGTTGATGCATTAGCTTTTATTACAAGTCCAATACCAATTCCTATTATAAGACCTGCAAGTACACATGCTAATAAAACATTTCTACAATAGTGATGAAATATACTTTGACTTTGAAAAATCTCCAAAAGAAATGGGAATAAAAATGTAGAAACTAAAGTAGTTAATGCAAATTTCTTGCCCATAAAATATAATCCGCATAAAAACAATGTAACATTTGCAATATATACAACTAAAGTAATATTAATGCCTGTAAAGTAATTTAATACACGTCCAAATCCAGTTACGCCGCCAACAATAATATTATTTTCTAATAACAATGTACTTAGGGCAAATGCTATCAAAACATTTCCAAATACAATATAACTTAATGATTTAATTCTTCTCTCCAAATCAATCACCCCTAAGAGAAAATAGCATAATACTTGAACCAAAAATGTAACCTATGCTACAATTTGATAAAAGAAGGTGAAAAAATTTTGAAGAAGATAAAAATTCCTAAAGAGCTATATTGTTATTTTGAAGAAGTTGGTGTATCCATTAGATATCAAAAAAATGATATTATCTATATGCAAGATGAAGCTGCAACAAATCTATACTTAATAAAAAAAGGACGAGTTAGAGTTTATTATATTTCAAAGGATGGTAGCGAAATTACATTAGAAATAGTTGAAAAAGGACGTATCGTAGGAGAATCCTCATTTCTACAACAATCCAAAAGACCCACTACAGTAAGTGCAATTAATGATGTTGAACTGATTTCTTGCTCATTAGATGACATGTATCCATACTTAAGTCAATCAAAAGAGTTAACTCTTTTACTTTTTCAATTACTTTCTAATACCTGTAATCATCTTTCAAATCTACTTAATCAATATTATTTCTATGATAGATATGAAAAGGTGGCTAACTTTTTAGTGCAGCAAACAGCTACTGCTAATAAGGATAAAGATATTAGTGAAGATTGTATTCCTTACTCTCATGAGGAGATTGGCTCTTTTATAGGGCTGAATAGAGTTACAGTCACCAAAATATTAAATCATTTCAAAAGTTTAGGTTACATAGAATTAAAATATAAAAAAGTAATGATATTAAATAGACAAGCTTTAAGTGATTATATAAAATAGAACATTCGATACTTATCAAATATTATAATTGACATCCATCGTAACAGGTGTATACTTTAACTATATTGGTAGATTAATGAAATGTTTGCAAAGGTGGTATCTTATGAAAGAACTAAATGAAAATCTCTCTATAGAAAGTTCAATGGTATATGAACTTTTAGCCTCTATGTTTCGATTGGAATGTCATGAGCAACTTATTCCTAGTAATCCAGAAAAACTAAAGTATGTCTCTGAAGATATAACTAAATGGGTACAAAGAAGCAGGGCTAAGTTAACAGAAGAAATGAAAAAAGAATTAAATGTATTCTTCAACTGGGAAAGCTTTTTAGGATTATGCTTAATTCAATTAATTTGGGAAAATGATTGCTATAAAGAAATTGATGCATTCATTAACTTTCTAGAGCAATATCCAGCAAAGGATCTAATCAAATTCTTTTTTTATACTGGTTATGGGGAAGAAAATATGCTTATCCAAAATATTGAAGATCCTATAGAAGTTAAAAACTTCTTAAATAAAGCCTCCTTACCTGAGGTAGAAAAATGGAAACTAACTTACTTTGCCTCATCTTCTGAAGAAACGAAAATCAGGTTTATAAAATTAGTTAAAGACTTCTATAATTTAATTTTTAAGGATAACTTGAATATGTTACAAGAAGCTCATGCTAAAAGTATTGAGTATATGACTAATAAATTGAAAAAAGAACCTTATGAAATCCTTCAAAAAATATTAGGAATTCATTTAGAAAGTTTCAATTGTTCTACTATCCTTATTCCATCTTACTATTATGACATCGCGTCTAATGTTTCCTGCTATGAAGATAAGCAAAGAGTAATATGTCTTTATGGCACCTTACGTCCTGAACTTGAAATTTCAGAAGATATTTCACCTGAAAAAATTGTTACTGCTATAAAGATTTTAAGTGATGAAAATCGTATGAAAATTATTAAGATTTTAAATACCACTCCTTGTTACGGCTATGAACTTTCTCAAAAGCTAGGGATCTCAAGTTCAACCACATCTCATCATGTATCATTGCTTAATGATATAGGAGTTATAGTTGGCATTAGAGAGGAAAATAAAGTTTACTATCAAGTCAATAAAGATAAGATTAGACATATACTAAATCAATTTGAAAACATGCTAACTTAGTGTTAGCAATTTTTTCAAGCATATATTCGATTTCTATCAAACATTAATTTCGATATTAATAGGAGGTTTATGATGAAAATTCTAAAAAACAAAAACTTTATGCTTTTATGGTTAGCTCAAACTATTTCAAAATTAGGTACAAGATTATATGATATCGCATTAATGTGGTATATATATCAAAAAACAGGTTCATCTTTTGCATTAGGATTAAGTGTATTATGCTTTACAGTTCCCTCTGTTTTAGTAGCACCGCTTGCAGGTGTTTTTGCTGACAGACTTGATAAAAAGAAAATTATAATAAATACAGATCTGCTTAATGGAGTCATTATGATTGTATTCAGTTACTTAATCTTTGCAAACAATTATCCACTTTATATCCAATATATCTTCATAATCTTCTCTACAATAGTTTCATCTGTATTTGATCCAGCCATATCATCTGCTATTCCAGTTATAGTAGAAGAAAAAGATTTGAAGGATGCAAATACCCTAAATCAAACCACATCTCAAATAATAAACATACTAGGTCCTGTATTGTCAGGAATACTCATAGCTTTTATGAATATGTGGTTATTATTCTTTATAAATGGTTTATCATTTTTGATTTGTGCATTCACAGAAAGTTTTATCACTATTCCAAAAATATCTGCTGAAAATAGCTCTAAAAAGATAAGTTCTCAATTTAAAGAAGGGTTAACATATGTAATAAAAGATAAATTTCTTTTCTATCTTATATTAACTGGTGGAGTTATCATCAACTTTTTCCTAGCTCCACTATCAATTTATGAAACTATACTTGCAAACAAAGTATTTAATGTTGGCTCTACTGGATATGGAATGATGAACTCTGCTATATCTGTAGGTGCACTCATAGGTGGACTTCTTATAATGGCTAATGTATTTACTGATAAGTATAAAATGGCAGTTGTAGGTCTATGTTTAGAAGGTATTCCTGTTGCAATTTTAGGCTTCATTCCAAATTATTATGTTGCGTTGCTGTCTGAAGCATTTTTAGGTTTCGGTATAGCAATGGCTAGTGTAGGAATCAGCACTCTTTATCAAACACTTATACCTAAAGATAAAATGGGGAGGGTAATGGCATTAACAGGCTCATTAGCTACTGTTACAGTTCCAATTGGGACTCTAGCTGGTTCAGCTATAATTCAATGTATGCCGTTAAGTATAGTTCTAATTATTTCTGGAATATTTATATTTATATCAGCTATTTTATTAATTCCACTGTTTAGAGTTAAAAATGAAAGGACAAATCTAAGTTCTTCAATTTCATGATAATATAAGTAAATAGGGAGCTAATTCACTAGTGAATTGCTCCACTCTATTTAATAATTTAACAGAGAGTATTTATATAAGAGAAATTATATGTGCTATACCAAAAATCACAAATGCTATTACAGCTGGTAAACAATTAAGCCAAAAGGAAGCACATATAAAACAACATATTGGAAAAATGGCCATAGGGGAAGGAATCCCTAAAAAATTTTTACCTAGCAAAGCATAAGAACTTCCTCCAATAAAATACCTAATCCAAAGTATATAATATAAACCCATAAAAATGATTATTCCAATTACCCAAGCACTTTTTAAACTAGGATTTTGATTTTTTGCAACAAAAAGTAATAACGCAAATGCAATTATTCTGCTTATATTTTCAATAAACTCAACTATCTTTACCTTACTTCCTAAAGTTTTAGGAATATCATTTGGTGGCGCTATAAAATAAATAGCATTAGGTAGCATAGCCAACACAAATATAACAGCTGCTCTCCACGAGAAATTAATTTGCATATCTATCTTCTCCTTAAATATTAATTTTTTAATATCCATTTTTATAATATTTTTTCTTTTCTATTTCACTCCTCTCTTTTTTTCTAATATAGCACTTACTTCCTCACACCAATCATCATAAGCTTTCCATACTTTTTGTCCAAAAGAAAGTACCATTAATATATCCTCATGATTCTCATGTACATCCTTGTATTTTTCTAATTGATCTTGATATTTTTCAAAAAGCTTCATTTGCTGTTGATGAGCTAATTGAAATTCTTTTATATGCCCCAACATAACTTCCGGCGCAATTTCATTTGAAAAATACATTTTAAGTAAAATTTCATATCTGACTACTTCTTTTTCCACTGGTTCTTCTAACCATTGCTTTAACTGAAAGATTCCACTATCTGTTATTTTATACTTTTTACTTCCTTTACTGTTTTCTAATTCGTTTAAAGATTGCTCTTCAATTAATCCTTCTTCATTAAGTTTTTTTAATTGAGGATATATTTGCCCAAAACTTTCACTCCAAAAAAATGAAAATCGTGTATCCACTATCTTTTTTATTTCATAGCCTGATAAAGGCCTTTCACTTAATAATCCAAGAATAAGAAATTTAGTTTTATTACCTGAGTTTTTCATAATTGTGTTCTCCTTATGTAATATTAACATATCTTTTAGATATATCTAAAAGATATGTTAATATTATACCTTATGGATTATCTTGTCAAGTAATCAAAATTAATGCTCCAAAAACAAATAACCTATAAGATAGATTGTTTTTATAAATATCTATCTTATAGGTTACATAGTAATAACATCCGCTTATTTCAAATCATCCAAACCACTTAAACCTCGTTTCAAACTCTCCATAACATTAGCTACTTTCTTCCCAATACCACAAGCTCCGTTGCACTCATAAATCCAACCTCATATAAGCGTTGTCTAAGAGAATTTATTCTATTCTTTATAGATGTGTATTGCTTAGTACCTTTAATTCTTTCAAGCGACTTATCCATAGCATCAAAACAACTATCTAATATCTCCCTTTCCTCATCAGCATTTAATTCAGCTTGTTGCTCTTCAGCTGTACTGTATTCAAATATATCTTCTACTTTAATTCCAACTTGCTTTGCAATATATATTATCTCTTGCTTTTTAAAGGTGCTTCCATGATAATTACCTACTATAGTATCTATCTCTGCACAAAGATGATGAATATATACGTGAGAAAGTTGTTTCTTGGTTTGATTATCACAAAACATTTCATTAATAATAAATAGACCTCCAGGTTTTAAAACTCTGTACATCTCTTTTAATACTTCTTCATAATTAGGCAAATGATGTAAGGTATTAGAAATACAAACTGTATCCATACTTCCATCTTCAAAACTCATCTTAGCAGCATCCATACAAATAAATCTAATATTCTCTTGTCTAAATGATTCTTGAGACATTTTTATAGCTTTTTCATTACTATCAATTCCAATAATTTCAGTATACTCTTTAAATAAATCAGTAAACATAGGAATAAATGATCCCCCACCAGTTCCTACATCTAATATTCTTCCTCCTGATATTTTTGAAAACTTATCTTCTAATATTCCCATAACGACTCCCCTCTCCATAATTATTTAGATGTTTATGTATTTATGCATCTAAAAGTACGTATGTATATATGCTAGCTTATTTTCAAAACCTTTATTAAGATATTACTCCTAATTTATACATTTTACAATTATGGGTTTAAAAGTAATAATCTCTTTACTTATTATTATTTTTACTATAATTAAATTATACTAAGTATAAAAAAAGCGCTGTATTAAACAACGCTTTTTCTTTAAAATATTTTGTTTTAAACTCATATTCTAATTAAATTTCTACATATACTTATTTTACTTTTCCACCTTCAATAACTAGATTTTCTTCAAAATCTTTACCATATACAGGTGTTAATGTGCTCTCATAAGCTTTGTGCACAAAGTTTTCTTTTCCTAAGGTTTCAAATTCTTTGTTTATCCAATCTAAAAGTTCTTTATTCCCTTTAGTAACCGCTGGTGCTATAGTATCTGCACTTCCAAGTGTTGGTACTCCAACGGTAAATCCAGGATTGTCTTTAGCCCAAGCTATAACTTCTGTATTATCACTTACTATTGCATCACCACGTCCATCTTTTAAAGCTTGGAATATCTCTGAATATTGTTCATACTTAACTAACTGTATATCTGGATAATTCTTTGTAAGGAAGGTTTCTGCAGTAGTTCCTTTAGCTACAATAACCTTTTTACCTTTTAATTGATCTATAGAAGTTATCTTTGCATTGTTTGGTGATACAATTCCTAAAGATACCTTCATGTATGGATTAGCAAAATCCACCTTTTGCTTTCTTTCATCTGTAACTGTAAAGTTAGCCATTATTATGTCAACTTTTTTAGATTCTAGATAAGCTACTCTGCTTGCTGCATCTACTAGAACAAATTCTGCCTTTGATTCATCACCTAAAAGATCCTTTGCAAATCTTTTTGCTACATATACGTCAAATCCTTGATTTTTGCCATTTGAATCAACATATCCAAATGGAGCCTTATCGCTAAATACACCAATCTTTATTGTTCCACGTTTTTTAATGTCTGCTATGGTTGCTGCTGAGCTTCCCTTAGAAGAATCATTACTATTTGTTTTACTGCAACCTACCATTGTTCCTACTACCATTGTAGTTAGAGCTAACGCTGCTATAATTTTTTTAATCTTTTTCATACGTAATAACCCCCAATTAAATTAATATTGAAATATATTTAGAAAGTGCTTTGCACGTTCAGTCTTTGGATTTTTAAAGAATTCCTCTGGTTCAGACATCTCACATATCTTACCTTCATCCATAAATACTATTCTATCTGCAACAGCCTCTGCAAAGCCCATTTCATGAGTTACTATAACCATTGTCATACCTTGCTTTGCTAAAGATAACATAACATCTAGTACCTCTCTTACCATTTCAGGATCAAGTGAAGCTGTTACTTCATCAAAAAGTATTATCTCAGGATTCATACATAGAGCCCTCACTATTGCTATTCTTTGCTTTTGACCTCCTGATAATTGACGTGGATAATAATCCTTTCTATCTAGCAAACCAACTCTTTCTAAGAGTTGTTCTGCTTGTTTCAAAACTTCTGCCTTATCTCTTTTTTGAACTTTTAAAGGCCCAAGTAGTATGTTTTCTATCACTGTCATATGTGGAAACAACTCGTAATTTTGAAATACCATTCCGATTTTTTCACGAATTTCTTTCCAATCAGTATTCTTATCTGTAAGACTTTTATTATTAAACTTAATATCTCCACCTTGAATTTTTTCAAGTCCATTCAAACATCTAAGAAAAGTACTTTTACCACAACCAGATGGTCCTAGTATAACTAGTACTTCTCCTTTATGAAGACCTAAGCTTACACCCTTTAATATTTTTTTATTATCAAATTCCTTATGAATATCCTGCACCTCAAGTAAAACAGGATTATTAGTTTTATCCATAATCATCACTCCTAGTCGCTCCACTTAGATTCTAATCTCTTTGATATTTTTGATAGTGGATAGCATATTATAAAATACAACATAAATATAACTGCATATACTCCAAAAGATGCTGTAGGATACGCAAACCTTGAAGTTTCGATAATTTGTTGTCCAACCTTGACAACATCTATTACACCTATAAGCACCACTAAAGAAGTTGTTTTTATCATTCTAGTTACTAAATTTATAGTACCAGGCAACATCCTTCTAACTGCTTGAGGTATTAATACATATCTATATAACTCATATTTTCCTAATCCTAAAGCTTTTCCGGACTCTATTTGGTGTTTAGGAAGAGATTGTAATGCTCCTCTTACGATGTCACCCATTTCGGCTGCCCCCCAAAGGCTAAACACAATTATAGATACTGCTTCGCCACTAAGGTCAACTCCTAATGCAGTTGTAACACCAAAATAAAATATAAATAACCAAACTAAAGTTGGTATTATTCTAAATAATTCCAGATAAATTCTGTTAATAAAAAGCACTATCTTTGATCTGCTTGTCCTACTAAGCCCAATTAGAATTCCTAGTATAGAACCAATAATAATTGAAATAAATGCTATTTCTATTGTTGTTAATAATCCTTCAAATAAACGTTCAATATTTCTTCCTTGAAAGATTGCCTCAATTCCCAAACTCTGCATATCGCACCTTCCTTTCTAGAAAAGTCAATAAAATTGATAATGGTAAAATCAAGATTACATATACAGCTACTAACATTGCCAAAGATTCATAGGTTTTATAGTACATTCCAATTAAATCTTTAGTTAAATTCATCACATCTAATATGGATATAGCCCCTAGTATTGAAGTTTCCTTCAATAAGAATATACAGTTTGCTCCTAAAGATGGTATTGAAACCGAAAATGCCTGTGGAAGTATAACGTATCTTGCTAGCTGATATCTTGAAAGTCCAATACTCAGCCCAGATTCTATTTGAGATTTGCCTACAGATTCTATACCACTTCTAAACGCCTCAGCCATATAACTTCCGCCTAAAAATGATAAGCCTATAATTGCACAGGTAGCTTCACTCATCTTCAAGCCCAACTTTGGCAAGCCAAAATATAAGAAAAATATTTGTACTAATAGCGGAGTATTTCTTGAAAGCTCTATATAGGCTCGTACAATAATATCAAGTACCTTTACTTTAAAATACAATACCACACTACATAATAATCCAATAATTATGGAAAGAAATATTCCTCCTATAGCTAGTTTCAAAGTAAGCCATGCAGCCTTTTCATATAATGGAAAATTATCAACTATAAACTTCCAATCGAAATTCATTTTTATCACCTACTTTATGTATATCTCTTGCACATTGAATTAATTATATACGAGCATTCCGATATTGTCAATCAGATTACTCGGATTTAATTTTAATTATTCTATTAGCTCACTAATAAATTTAAAAGAGCCTTATCATTTCTGATAAGACTCTGGTTTATAATCTAATTGGTCTTAAATTTCATCAACTCTGATTTTAGCTTTTCAGCTAGCTCCTCAAGATTATCCGCATGCCTTGTAAATTCGTGCATAGTAGATGATATCTCTTCTGTTGAAGCTGTAACTTCCTCTGATGCAGCTGCTGTTTCTTCTGATATTGCAGAAATATTTTGAATTTCCGCCAATGTACTTTGCTTTGAACTATTCATATCACCTATAGACAATTTCACTTCATTAACCTTGTTAATCATTATTTGTATTGACTTAAGTATTTGTTTGAATATTTCTTCAGTTTCACCTACAGCTTTATATTGTTCTTCTACTACATTTTCAGTAGACACAATAGCATCTACTGCTATATTAGATTTTTTCTGTATAACTTCAACTATAGCTTTTATTTCCTCTGTAGAAACTCTAGATTGTTCTGCAAGTTTTCTTATTTCATCTGCTACTACTGCAAACCCCTTGCCTGCTTCACCTGCACGCGCTGCTTCTATACTTGCATTTAAAGCTAATAAGTTTGTCTGCTCCGTTATGTCAGATATAGTTTCAGAAATTATATTTATTTGTTTTGTACTATTATTCATATCCTTAACTATATCATTTACTTCTGCTGTAGCATTTTTGTTTTTACTTGATTTATCAATTAATATTTCTATCATAGATAGGCCCTTAGCACTTAAATCTTTAGTATTTAGTGATAACTTATCCATTTCATTTGAACTTACACTTATTTTATCTAATTTGTCAGACAACTCATTCATTTCCAAAGCACCTTTTTGGGCATTATCAGCTTGGCTTGTTGAGCCTTGTGAAACTTCTTGTATTGCTCTTGCTACATCTCCTATTGACGAAGTCACTTCTTCAGACATAATTGCTAGATTAGATGAGGTATCCAATAATACATTAGAGGAATCAGTAACATTATTCATAAGTCCACTGATATTCTTCATCATAAAATTGAAAGATTCTCCCAAATCTTTAAATTCATCTTTAGTGGTTGAAACTATTGATACTGTTAGATCTCCTTTTGAAGCTTTTGCAAATACATCTTTTAAATTATTAATGTTTTTTGAAATACCTTTACTTAAAAATAATGACATTACTGCTGCAATTGCTCCCATAACTAATATGATTAGCAATACTGTATATAATATTGAATTTGTATCATTAGTTAATTCTTGATAATTCATTGTAGTCATTAACTTCCAACCAGTAAGTTCATTAGTCTGATACACACCAAACTTTTTAGTTCCATTATATTCATATTCTATGAATCCACTATTATTTGTACTTATTTTATCCCAAGTTGATGCTTTTGTACCTATAAAATTAGTTTGTGGATGTGCTATAACATTTCCATCAGTCCCAACAATATATATATATCCAGTACTTCCTATTTTTTTAGAAGCTATATTTTGTACAAGTGTATCCAATGAAACATTTAAAGCCGTAACTCCAATTAATGCTCCATCCTTTTCTACTGTTTTTGCTATAGATACAACACTTTTCCCAGTTTTAGCATCTTTAAAAGGTGCTGTAATAACGACTTGCCCTTTATGCTCTAAAGCTAATTTATACCAAGGTCTCACTTTAGCATTAAATCCATCTGGCATTACTTGCTCTGGATATATTTGAAACTTTCCTGATTCAGTGCCATAATATGAGCTAAATATATCCTTATCGCTTTCCTTCGTACCTTTTAATAGTTGAGGAATATTATTAATGTTATCATTTTGATTTGGATTAATAAAATTATTATTAGCAGCCATAACTGAAACCATATTGGAATACCCTCTAAAATAATTTTCTAACCCATTATTTGCTTCTGAAATAGTTTGTTCACTTGTTAATGTTAACTTATTCATAAGTATATTTTTGGATTGAAACCATGAACCATACCCTGATATGCACAATGGTATTATACAAATTGCTAACAAACTAACAATTAATTTAATTCTAATAGTATTTATTTTTACTTTTCTCATTTTTATTTTAAGCCTCCTTAAAATTTTCGCAATATTTTTATTATTCATTCTTTTATTATCGCGATATTTTAAGAAAGCTTGAGCTTTTTTAACACTTTTCGACATTCTATTCTTGAGCATAATTATTTTCTTCTATAATATATAAGTTATATTATTCTATTATCACAAACTCCAATTATATTCAATACTCTAATATAGTCCAGTTTCACATAATGCTTCGATTATATGTTCTCTATTTTTGTATAAAAAATTTTTATACAAACTCGTTTTGTTCAAATAATATCTACTAATAAATCAGCAATATATAAATATCTATTTAAACATATAAAAAATCTCATCATTTTCTGATGAGACTCTATATTAACCTCTATTTATATGATATTCAATAGTTTCAGCAACTATCTTAGCTACTTTTACAGCTTGCACAACTGTTTTAGCCCCTGTTACAACATCCCCACAAGCAAATACCCCATCTTTAGTGGTTCTCCCACATTCATCTGTAACTATTAAGCCTTCTTTATTAACATCAATTCCTTTTGAAGTAGAAATTATATTATTTCTAGGCTTTTGCCCAACTGCTAAAATTACAGAATCAGCTTTAAAAAATTCTTCTGAACCTTCTATCAGTTCTACTATTTCTTTTCCTTTTTCATCTATACTAGCTTGTCTAGTATGAATAAATTCAACTCCATTTTCTTTTATTTCTACAGGTACTTGATAAAAATTAAATCTTACCCCTTCAAGCTTTGCAAACTCAATTTCATTTTTATCTGCCTGCATGCTAGTTTCACCTTTTCTATACATTATATAAACTTTCCTTGAACCATTCCTTAATGCAGTTCTTGCAACATCCATAGCAACATTACCTGCTCCTACTATACAGACCTTTTCTCCTAAATTATATACTTCTGGACTTTTTAGATAGTCAATAGCATAGTGAACATGACCAAAGGTTTCCCCCTTTATGCCTAATCCTTTTGGATTCCAAACTCCTGTGCCTATAAACACCGCTTTATATCCATCCCTAAATAAATCATCTATTGTAATAGCTGAACCAATTAGGGTATTAGGTCTTATGTTAACCCCCATACTAATAAGTTTTTCTCTTAACTTATCTAAAATAGCCTTAGGTAATCTGAATTCAGGAATTCCATATCTCATAACTCCACCGATTTTATCATGTGCTTCAAAAATTGTTATGTCATACCCCTTTGACGCTAAAATAATCGCAATAGTAATTCCAGCTGGACCAGAACCTATAATGCCAACCTTTTTATCCTTATTCTTTTTTACCTCCGCAGAAACAAAGTTTAAATAGTAATCTGATATATAATGTTCTACCATGCTTACTTTAATGGAATCTCCCTTTCTTCCTCGTATACAGTTACCCTCACATTGATTTGAATGAGGACATACCAAAGAACATACCACTGAAAGAGGATTATTATTAAAAAGTATTTCTCCAGCCTTAATAATGTTTCCTTCTAAAAACAACTTCACAACCTCATTAAAGGGTGTATTAACAGGACATGCTTTCTTGCAAAATGGATTTTTACATTGCAAGCATCTCTTAGCTTCCGAAATAATAATATCTGACATAAGTTTACTCCTAAATCTCTTATTATATTTTATAAGATGTACTCATTATTTATTCCAAAAAGCATTTAGCGGAGAAATCTACATTTATCAAAACTAATTTAAATTAATAAATAAAATCAATAAAAAAATCACTTAGAAATATGTGATAAACATACTTGTAAGCGAAGAATAAATATTAGACTAATCTATTTTTAATTCTTTTTTAGCCAATCTTTCGTACACTTCTTTTCTGAATAATACATAGGCAACGGAAAATAAAGGTATAAACATAATCATTCCTGCTATTCCAAACATTTTACCACCAATTGTGATTGCAACCAATACCCAAATAGATGGAAGTCCAATAGAATTTCCTACAACTTTAGGATAAATAAGGTTGTCCTCTATTTGTTTAAGTATTAGGAAAACAATTATAAATAAGCCAGCCTTCATTGGATTCACCATAACTATTAGAAATACAGCAATTACACATCCAATAAGAGAACCTAAAACTGGAATAATTGCTGCAAAAGCAATTAAAATACTAATAACCAAAGCATATGGAAAATTAAATATAAGCATTGTTATAAAAAACATAACTCCTAATATCATTGACTCGATACATTGTCCTGTAATAAAATTTGAAAATGTCTGACCTGTAAGTGAAATAACATTCAAAATTGAATCTGCTCTCTCAACTGAAAGAAATGCATATAATATTTTTTTAAACTGTGCCCCAAGTTTTTTCTTCTGTGACAATATATAAATTGAAAATATAAATCCTAATATGAACTCTACAACAGCACTCGCAAAGGAAGTTGCTATTCCTAATGTAGTAGTTATCATAGAACTTGCTCCACTAAAAATGGTTGACTTCAAATTATCAAAAATACTATCCCAATTCACCCAAATCTTATTAATCATATCAATTACCTTATTAGATAACCAAGTATTAGAGTCTATCCACTTCTTAAAAGCTACTGTAGAATCATCAAAAGTTTTAGGCAATATCATAAGAGTATCTATAATATTAGGAATGATAATATATGAAACTAACCCTAAAAGTCCTATTATAATAAAGCAAGAAAGCACTATGCTTATAGCTGTACTACCTTTGCGAATTATTGCACCTATTCTCTTTCCTTTAACCTTAGATAATTTATTTGATAAAATTGTAACTGGAATATTAAGAACAAATGCAATACATCCTCCTAAAATAAACGGAAATAGCATGTTATACACTGATTTTAATACTCCCATTACGCTGTTCCAATAATTAAACCCTATATAAAGAAAAATAGCCAAAATAATTAGCAGTGCTATTTTTGCCGTGAGTTTCTTTTCTAGTTCTTCCACTTCATCCATTCCTCCTTTAGATAATGTATCTTGATTATTATCGTATAATTCACACTCATATATAGTAATACTTCAAATATATTTCTATAAAAATATCTCCAAACAACTTCATCCTGAATATTTTTCTAAACCTTATAATTTTTGCCCCTACAAACACTATTTCTTTTTGATACACAAAATACTGTCATTATACTTAACTGTTTCTTGCTCTACTCCATTTATCTCAGCATAATTATCTGAATTGGTAATAACTATAGGAGTTGTCACTTCAAATCCTTCCCTTACAATATTATCAATATCAAATTCAACTAATACATCACCCTTATTTACTACTTGCCCTTGAGTAACCCTAGTATTAAAATACTTTCCATCTAAACTAACTGTATTAAATCCTATATGCATTAATATTTCAGCACCTTCCTTTGAAGTTACAACAACCGCGTGTCCTGTAGGAAACACAACTGAAACTACCCCGTCAATAGGACTAACTAACTTCCCATCATATGGAGTTATAGCTATTCCCTTTCCCAATACCCCCTCTGCAAAAACTTTATCTGAAACCTGAGATAATTGCTTAATTTCACCTTTCAACGGACTATATATAATTTCTATATTATTGTCTTTACTTAAATTAGAGTAATCTTTAATGGGTTTATATTTTTTGTCCAAATTCTCTATTCCAGTTACACTACTTTTTTCTACTGTATCTTTAAAAGTTATAAAAGTTAACACAACTGATAAAATATAAGACACAGCAACAGCAACCAATAAAACTTTAAACCCCTTGCCAAAATATACAGGTAAGGTCAAAAATCCTGGAATAACATATCCCATTGCTGCACTTCCAGAGTAACCTGCAATTGCACCACCTACAGCACTACCTATAGATCCACAAATAAATGGAGTTTTATGCTTTAAAGTCACTCCATATATAGTTGGTTCAGTTATACCTAATAATCCAGTTGGTATTGTAGACAATGCAGTTTTTCTTATATTCTTGTTTTTAGTTTTTAATATAACTCCTAATACTGCGCCAGCTTGTCCAACTCCTCCACATAGTGCAAGAGCCATAAAAGTATCTGTACCTTTTATGGATAGATTGTTTATAACTATCGGCATAGCCCCCCAATGAATACCTCTAACAACTAATGCTTGCCAAAACCCACCTACTATACCCCCAAAAACTATTGGGCTTAAGTTGTATATATACTCATAAATGTCTCCAATTGAATTAGTTATAAAAGTTGATACAGGTCCTACAATTATAAATGTTATCGGAGCCATTATCCCTAGACACGCAAATGGCAAAAAGAAAAACTTTAGATTATCATTTATTGCTTTATTTAAGAACTTTTCTAATCTTGATAAAATCAACACGGATATTATTATAGGAAGAAAAGTATATGCATAATTAATTGCTTTATTGTTTATTGATAAAAAAGTAAAATTGCCGCCTTTAACCAAATACTCAATAACATTAGGATACAGTAATATAGCTCCTAAGGTTACAGCTATAAATTCATTTGTTTTAAACTTCTTAGCTGATGAAAGAGCTATTAATATAGGCATAAAATAAAGTGCTCCATCCTCAATTGCATGAAACAAATAATAAATTTCACTTGAGGTTGAAATATAATTTAAATGAACTAATATTACTAGTAAAGCTTTAAGCAAACTTAAGCTAGCTAATATTGCTAAAACAGGTGAAAGTATAGATGATATTATATCAAGAATCTTACTTCCTATACTGCTCTTTTCTTTAATTTCTTCTTTTGTTTTTTTGTTATCATCTAAAGATTTGCACAACTTAACTATTTCCTTATAAACATCACCAACAGTATTCCCTATTACCACCTGAAACTGTCCACCGCTTTCAACTACACTTAATACACCCTCAAGGCTTTCTATATTGCTTCTATCTGCTTTATCATTATCTATCAATTTAAATCTTAGTCTAGTGACACAGTGGGTTAATGAATCAACATTATTTTCTGTTCCAACATACTTTAATATTTCTGTTGCTAATTCTCGGTTGTTCATTTCTCTCGCTCCTTTCTCCTGATTAAATATAGACATATAAAAAATAATAGACTATAAATTAGTCTATTATTTTTTCACCATAGTTTAAAATCCTTCTTTAACCAATTATGTGCCAACCCAGAATATATTTCAACCCTTTATACATCAAAATTTATTATAGTTAATAAATTTGCAAACATAAATTAGGATTTTCCCTAGCTAATGTATAAGCAGGTTGATATATTCTTATTTGCTCTAAATAATTATCTACTATCTCTCAATATGTATTATCCCCTTTTCTATAGCTACCGCAACTGCTCCTGATCTAGATTCAACGTTAAGCTTGCTATATATATTAGTTAAATGAGCTTTAACTGTTCTTTCAGATATTCCCATATCAAAGGCTATTTCTTTACTTGTGCAGCCTCTTGCAATAGCTTGCAAAACAAATAATTCTCTTTCTGTAATAGGAATATTCATTGAAGTATTATCTTGCTTTTGTTCTTTTTTTGAAATGAAAAGACTCTGACTAATTTCTGGTTGGAGAAGGATTTCTCCTCTTATGGCAGATTCAACTGTCCTAATAAGATTTTCACGATTAGTATCTTTTAGGAGATATCCCTTAGCGCCTAATGAAAGACCCTCCTTAATTAAATCATCATCATTAAAAGTCGTTAAGATAATTATTGGTGCCAAATTATTTCTTTTGTTCAATTCTTTTATTACTTCTATTCCACTCATTTTAGGCATACTTAAATCCATTAATATTAAGTCTGGTTTTAACTGGTCTGCTAATAGCAATGCTTTTTCTCCATTTTCCGCTTCGCCTACAACTTCATAATTTTCTTCTGTTTCAAAAATAAGCTTTAATCCTTCTCTAACTACCAAATGATCATCTACTATTAATATTCTTTTCCTATTCATCTTCCTAATTTATTTCCTCTCCAATTGGTATTCTAATTTTAATATTAGTACCTATTCTTTTTTTACTTTCAATTTCAATTTCACCATTTATTGCTTTTACTCGTTCAGTCATTCCAAGTATGCCGTAATGTCCAAATAATTTATCAAGAAGCTTAATTTCAAATCCAATACCATCATCACTAATATTAATATCTAACACATTTCTATTTTCTACTATTTTAACTGCCACATTCTTTGCCCTTGCATGCTTTGCAATATTATTTAAAGCTTCTCTCAAAATATATAAAACATGTTTAATAATCTTTGGGGAAATTTGTGATTCTACTGTAATATTCGTTATAATAAAAGTATGAGAAACAGCCTTAAAGGTAGCTATCTCTTTTTCTATTGCCTTTGAAAAATCTATATCTGTACTTTCTTGAAATCTCAAATCATGTATAACAAGCCTAGAATCCGATAAAGTATTTCTTGCATGCTGCATAGCTCTTTGAACAATTTCTTGAGCTCGTTTTACATTGTTATTATTTAAATTCGCATCTACTGCATCTAATTGCATAATTACACCTACAAGCCCTTGAGAAAGGGTATCATGCAAATCTCTTGCCATCCTCTGCCTTTCATTAATTAAAGTCAGTTCTTCAACCTTCTCATAAGCAAGTTCTAATTCCTTTAAAACCTTCTGACTTTTTACACGTAATTTTACTTGTTTAATGTAAATTACTGAAAAGGCACGCACAGCTATAGTAATTAAAACAAGTATTGGTATGTATCTAACTAATTCCCGTGTTCCATCATATATAATAATAGTAACACAAAAAATACTGTAATAAAAAATTGATGTAACTATAACTTTTATAGCATTATAATAAATTATAGTGCTTTGAAAAATTAAAACAGGAATTAATCCAAGAAATATAGTTTCATATCCACTAGGCATTATAACTGCACAATCAAAAACTATTATTCCTTGTATTATGAAATATAGTAAATACTTATTTTTAAATATAACATTTGAAAATAAGTATAACAATAAATGTATAATCATCACTAACGTAAAAACTATAATTGAATGCAAAGATAATTTACTCTTATATTGCATAAATATTGTAGCTGCATAAACTAGTAAAATTCCTACTACTATTGGAGATTTAGATAATTTAATCGACTCTAAATCCTCAATAAGTATTAATCTAAGCTTATTTATCAAAATCATCACCTGCCTCATTCTAAAATTATGTCATACTTAATTTTCAGTGTCAAAATATCATAGAAATCAAAATATTTACAAAGACTGTAGCATTAAGTAACTATAATACTACAGCCTTTTTGTTAAAAGATATTTTGCATAACACTCTAATTTACTTATGCAATCTTCTCTTCTTCTCTTATAGCCTCACCTTCAATATCAAATTTAGGAAGAATTTTATCTAACCATTTTGGCATATACCAAGCTGATTTTCCTAATAGTGTCATAACCGCTGGTACTAATGTCATTCTTACAATAAATGCATCAAATAATACACCAAATGCAAGTGGAATTCCCATAGATTTAATATTTATATCATTTTGCATAGCAAAACTTGCAAAAACAATAGTCATTATTAATCCTGCTGCCGCGACTACAACTCCACTATTTTTTACTCCATAAAGAACAGATTCCTGCGCCTTACCTGTTTTAGAAAAATGTTCTCTCATTCCACTTACTAAAAATACCTCATAATCCATTGCTAAACCAAATAATATTCCTATAGCTATTACAGGGATGAAACATAATATTGGACCTGCTTTAGCTATACCTAATAGGTCAGCAAAATTTCCTTGTTGTAAAGTTAAAACATCAAATCCTAGTGTTGCAACTAAAGTCATTACAAATCCAAGAACAGCCTTAATAGGTACAAGTATAGATCTGAATACTAAAATCATCAAAATCAAAGCAAGTACCACAATAACTCCAGCAAACTTTGGAATAGCTTGACTAAGTTTATCAGACGTATCTATATTAACTGCCGTTCTTCCAGTTACCATTAAATTAATATTATATTTGCTTTCAGTAACTTTACTCTTATCACGAATATTTTTAACTAATTCCTTAGTTGCCATATCATTTGGTCCAGTTTTAGGTGTTACTGATACCATAGCTATTGTTTTATTTTTAGTTGGAACTACTGGTGTAATGCTAGCTATGTTCGGTAAATCACTAATTTCTTTAGTTGCTTCTTGCATAGCCTTTAAGGTATTGCCTCCTGAATTAGAAGCCTGCATAACAACCACAAGAGAACCATTAATTCCTTCTCCAAACCCCTCTGACATAATATCATAGCCTTTTCGTTCTGTACTTGTTTTTTGCATCATTCCATTATCAGGAAGTCCCAGTTCCATGTCCTTAGCTGAGTACCCAACTGCACAAGTTAGTACTAAAACAAGAACAATTGTAATAATTGGGTACTTGGTTACTATTCTTCCCCATAAATTTGATTTTTGATTTTTTTCATTGCAAACAAACCTTGTAGAAGTCTTCTTCTTTTTCTTTGGACGTATATGATGTCCTGCAAGACTTATACCTGCTGGAACTGCTGTAAGCGAAACCATTACTACAACAAGTACCATCACTGCAGCAACCTTTCCCATAACCCCTAAAAATGGTACACCACATAATGATAGTCCACATAGTGCAATAATAACAGTTACACCTGCAAATAAAACTGCACTACCTGCTGTACCTAGTGCCAAAGCAGTAGATTCTTGTAAGTCTTTACCTTCACTAAGATTTTGGCGGTATCTAGAAATTATAAATAATGCATAATCAATTCCTACAGCCAAACCAACCATGGATGCCAAAGATATTGACATTGCAGACATATCTACAACACTTGTTGCAGCCATAATACCAAGTAATCCAGTAATTAATCCAATAATAGCAGTTACTATTGGTAATCCCGCTGCCATAAGCGATCCAAGCGTAAAGATAAGAACAAAAAATGCTGCTACAATACTTATTATCTCAGAACTTCCACCAACTTCAGTCTTTGATAAGGTAACACTTCCTCCTAATTCAATTTGAATCCCTGCATCTCTGGTTATTTTTATACTCTCTAATACTTTGTCCTTAGATTCTTGTGTAACTTTATCAGATTCGCTATTATATGTAATATCTGCATAAGCAATTTTGCCATCTTTGCTAATAGTTTTTCTTACATATGGACTTGCTACAGATTTAACATTATTATCTTCTTTCTGCACCTGTTCTATTGTTTTATTTATTGCATCTTTTACTGATGAATCTTGTACTGTTTTTCCATCATCGACTTTAAAAATAAGTCTTATACTGCCGTAATCTTTAGTTGAGCCAGTTGCATTTTTTAGTATTTCACCTGCCTGCCCAGATTCTGTGCCAGGAATACTCATACTCCCCCTAAACTCCATACCATTCATCGCTATCAAACCACCTGCAACCGCTATGATCATTAGCCAAAATAAAATGATTCTTTTAGGTTTCTTATAAGCCCATGCACCCAGTTTATACAATAACTTTGCCATAAATTTTCTCCTCCAATATATTTTTTATCAATCTTATGAATGATTACATGTTTATTTTATGGCAACTCAATAATTACAACAATTGTACCTTTGGGCAAAATGCTATGTACTTCCATGCAATACTACAACACTCCGATTACTAAATTCATTAAAATTTATATTAAACTCTTATAAAAAACTAGAGAAGTGTTCTATTATAGAATTCACTTCCCTATTTTTAAATATCCATTTATATAATTTAAATTATATGTGCTCTAAATAATATTCTACATCATAAATATGTTTTGCACTTTTTGGAACATATGGCAAATTCATTGCATTTACAAAAAAATATAATCCTTAAAATTCTCAATACTAAAAACCTTATAAAGTAAACTTATTAATAGACTTCTCCAGTTTTTCTGATAAATTAACCTGATTCTCCATAGAATTATTCACTTCATCCATAACAGAATTTATTTCTGTTATGCTTGCATTTATTTCAGCAGTAGAATCAGAAGATTTTTCTGACATCATTACAACCTCTTCCATAACTTCGCTTATTTTTACAACTGACATATTCACTAATTTAGCTGATGAAGTTACTTCATTACATATATCATTAATAAATTTTGCATCATCTTTATATTGATCTCCTGTCTGGAGTAACAATTCATAATCTGATTTAACATTAGTATTAATATATTCTAGAATATCTTGAGAGCTTATTGATAGATTATCAAAAACTTCTCTTACTTGTGAAACTAAATTTTCAACATTTGAAATAGCTTCTGAAGATTGCTCTGCTAGTATTTTTACTTCTTCAGCTACAACAGCAAATCCTTTACCCTGTTCACCAGCTCTAGCAGCTTCAATAGATGCATTTAATGCTAGTAAGTTTGTCTGATCAGATATACCTTTTATAGTATCTGACATTACTTTAATTTCCTCTACTATTTTCCCTGCTTCAATTGCTTTAAGTATTTTATCCTGCTTTTCGCTATAAGTTATATCTGCCTTTTCAAGGGAATAAGAAACCTTTTCCTTCATTTGCATAGCTCTTGTTTTCATTTCATCTGATGAATCTAGCGCATTTTTTACTTTAGATAACAGATAATCTGTAGTTTCTGATATTTCTTCAATTTCTGAATTGGCTTTTTCAGTAGTATGTATTAGACTTAATGCATCATCATTAAGTTTAGTTGAAGTTAAATTTATAGTATTTATACTTGAAGAAGAATTTTGAGTTGATGCTAATAACTCATTTCCAGTAGTATTAATTGTTTGAGAAATCTCCATTATATCTGATACTAGAATTTTAATATTTGAACTAGCTTTATCTAAGGATCTTCCTAATCTGCTGATTTCATCATTACCTTTGAAGTTAAGTTCTTCTGACAAGTCACCGTTTCCTAATCTTTCTGTGAACTTTAGTGCTTTCTTTAATCTTTTTAAAACAAGTCTATCATAAACAAAAACTATAATAATAACTGATGCTATTATACTTAAGCCTGAAGAGATACGTATGCCCAAAGAATTACTAAAGAAACCAGAATCTAATCCTCTATTTACTAAAGCTTGTCTACTTTGCTCTACTCCAAACTGAATAGCTTGTCCTATGTAAGAACTAAAATATTGAACTATTACTACCGCAATAATTAATTTAAATTTAATAGAATTCACAGTAAGATTTAAAAACTTTTCTTTTTTGTTCATCAAAATTCCTCCTAAAATACGATAATTTATCACATCATATCATAAACTGACAAACATGGCAATTACACTTTTGGGCAAAAAAATGGGATGAATTTTAAACATCCCATTTTGAACTAAAACAAACCCTGAAGATTACTTGTCCCTTATTAAATTTAAACATTCAGTTAATAAATTATTTTCCCATTACTATCAAATCTCCAAGTTCCTCAAAACCATTCTTCTTATAAAATTCAAAAGATGGATAACCCTTTTCTGTATTTAGCATCATTCCATTTAGCCCTTGACTATTAATATCTTTTTCAATTTCATTAATAAACTTACTTCCAATACCTTTGCCTTGACAACTATAATTTATACAAAATTCATCTATATAGTATTCTAAGCCATTTATCCAAGGTTTTTTAATGCCAACACTTAGCCCTTCTATTTTTCCATTAATACTAACCACATATCCTAAAAAATAATTATTGGCGAAATGATTAACAAAAAATTGCCTTACCTGATCTCTTGATTCATATACATCATTCCAAGGCTCTCTTGAAAAAGTTGAAATAAACAAATCAACACATTCATCTATCATGTTTTCTTCCATTCTCGTTACTATCATATTATCCATTTTTCTATTACTCCTAAAATCACTTTATAACTTATTTAAGTGAGCAACTCTTTAAGCCGAGTTCTGTATTCGGTGCTCAAATAAGACTTTTTAAATTATTAATTTTTCATTCTACTGTTTCAAGCCTATTAATTTAATTATTTAATCTATAGTTTTTGCCCATAATATGCATTTGCACCATGTTTTCTAAGATAATGCTTATCTAGTAAATGCTGTTTAACACGCATTACTTCTGGGTTTAGAGTCATAGTTTTATATGCCATTTCTGCAACTTTATCTAACACAACTGCATTATAAACTGCTGAATCAGCATCTTGTCCCCAAGCAAATGGTCCGTGATTCTTAACTACAATAGCAGGAACTTCTAATGGATTTTTATCTCCTATTGTTTCTACAATAACATTTCCTGTTTCTTTTTCATATTCTCCACTGATTTCATCATCTGTTAAATCTCTTGTGCATGGAATGTCTCCATAGAAATAATCTGCGTGAGTAGTTCCAAATGCAGGTATATCCATGCCAGCTTGTGCAAAGGTTGTTGCCCATTCTGAATGAGTGTGTACAACTCCTCCTATATTAGGATACCTATTATACATAACTAAATGTGTTGGTGTATCAGTAGACGGTTTATATCTCCCCTCTACTACATTTCCATCCAAATCAACTACTACCATATCTTCTGCTTTCATAGTATCATAATCAACACCACTTGGCTTAATAATTACTAATCCTGTTTCTCTATCAATTTCACTAACATTTCCCCAAGTATAAATTACAAGACCTTTTCTTTGAAGTTCCATATTTGCTTCATAAACCTTTACTTTTAATTCCTCTAACATTAATAAATCCTCCAAGTCTTCAGTATATTATTCTAACTCATTATTTAAGGTTATCTATTGCTGATCTTTCAATAGCAAGTCCATTTGTATAACGTTTGATAAATTCATTAAACCCTTCTACATCCTTAGGGTCTGGACCTATCTTTGTCCCAACCTTACCTGCAAATATTTTCTCATTAAGAAAATCTTCTAGAGTCTCATTCTCTGTTTTGTTAATCATATAGGATGCAAGTAACGCAATTCCCCAAGCTCCACCTTCTCCAGCAGTTTCCATAACAGAAACAGGAGCATCTATAGCTGCAGCCATAATCTTTTGTCCCACATCCTTAGTCTTAAATAAACCTCCATGACCTAAAATCTCATCCAGCTTAACGCCTTCTTGTTTAAGAAGAATGTCTAGTCCAGTTTTTAGTGCTCCTAAAGATGTGAATAAATGGACACGCATAAAGTTAGCCAAGTTAAATTTACTTTCTGGTGCACGCACAAATAAAGGACGTCCTTCTTCAAAATTTGTTATATGCTCCCCTGAGAAATAATTATAAGATAACAAACCACCACAGTCTGAATCCCCTTCAAGTGCCTTATTATATAAAGTTGCAAATAATCTGTTTATATCAACTTCTACACCCATTGCCTCTGAAAACTCTTTAAACAAGCCAACCCATGCATTAAGATCTGAAGTACAGTTATTGCAGTGAACCATTCCAACTAAATTTCCTGTAGGTGTTGTAACTAAGTCTATTTCCTCATAAACCTTTGATAATTCCTTTTCAAGTACAACCATTGCAAAAACAGAGGTTCCAGCAGAAACATTACCAGTTCGCTTTGCAACACTATTAGTTGCAACCATTCCTGTCCCTGCATCCCCCTCTGGAGGACAAAGTGGAATACCAGCTTTTAAATTTCCAGTAACATCTAAAAGCTTTGCTCCTTCTTCAGTAAGAACTCCTGCACTTTCACCTGCTAATAAAACCTTAGGTAAAATATCTTCAAGCTTCCATGATAATTTTTTAGAAGCAATCAATTCATTAAACTTCTCTACCATCTGTGCATTATAGTTCTTGGTATCTATATCAATAGGGAACATTCCAGATGCTTCACCAATACCTATAACCTTTTTGCCTGTTAGTTTCCAATGTATGTATCCTTCTAAAGTTGTTTGAAAATCAATATCAGCTACATGTGCCTCTCCATTTAAAATAGCCTGATAAAGATGCGCAATGCTCCATCTTTGAGGAATGTGATAATTAAATAGTTTTGTCAATTCTTCTGATGCCTTTTCAGTAATAGTGTTACGCCATGTACGGAATGGCACCAAAAGATCTCCTTCCTTGTTAAAAACCATATAGCCATGCATCATGGCACTAAAACCTATTGCTCCTATAGTTTCAAGAGTTACTCCATATTTATTTTTAACATCTTCAGCCATGTTCTTATAACTGTCCTGTACACCACTCCAAATATCATCTAAGCCATATGTCCAAATATTATTAACATATTTGTTTTCCCACTCATGACTACCTGACGCTATAGGTAAATTATCTTCTCCAATCAAAACTGCTTTGATTCTAGTTGAACCAAGCTCAATCCCAAGTACTGTTTTACCACTTACAATTGTATTTTTTATATTATTCATTTCTATACTCATAATAACTCCCCCATCTATATTATTTTTTATTATTATCATCTGATATGTACATCCAAGTACATATGACCCTTTATATTAATCAAGTTTTATATGTCCTTAATCAGACTTAAAATACTTATACATCATCTATAAACTCTAAATTCTACTACATGAATCTCTTACAATTAATTCAGCACTATAAATATACTGAGGTTTATCTATTCTGCCTTCAATCATATCAATAATACATCTTGCTGCCTTTATTCCCATTTCTTCTTTTGGATGCTTAATTGTTGTAAGCTTAACATCTGATGAAACTGCTAAACTAGAATCATCAAAGCTTACAATGGATATATCTTTGGGTACCTTTATATTTTCTTTTCTTAAACTATCTATTACCTTCAATGCCACTTTATCATTGTAGCAAACTACTGCAGTTGGCCTATTTTCAATACTTAATATTTTTCTTACAAATTGTTCTACATACATTTCTTCATTATCAGTTATAAATTCACCAATTATGTTATTATCTAAACTTAAACCATATTCTTTAAGGGCTCTTAAATAACCTTTTCTACGATTTTCCCCTTGCAAGTCATCTGCCTTAAATATTGCTGCTATGTTTCTATGTCCAAGCTCTAACAGATAATTTGTAAGCTTGTATCCACCTTGTTCATCATCAACCACAATATAAGCAGAATTTTCTTCATCACAACTAGAATTTATTGCAATGTATTTTATTTTTCTTTCTTCTAACTTTTTAATACTTTCATGATGCAAATTATTAATAGTACTTTGTGCTGGTTCAACTATTAAACCTGCTATATCCTGATTGATTATGTTATCAAAACAAATTCTTTCATTTTCAATATCATTATTGCTGTTAAACAGCAGCAAATTATATCCTCTTCTCCTTAGTTCTTCTTCTATCCCTGATATTATTTTAGGAAAGATATAATCTGAAATATAAGTTGTAAGTACGGCAACATTTTTTCTAGTTACGCTTTGCTTTTTATTTGAGTAGAAACTTCCTTTTCCTCTTTCTTTATATATCCATCCATCTTGCACCAAATAATTGAGTGCCTGCCTGACTGTATGCCTACTGACATTAAATTTACTAGCAATTTCATTTTCAGAAGGTAATTGTTCCCCTGTCAAAACTTTAGCCTTTTTAATAAGATTTATATAATAATTTTCAATCATCTCATGCTTTGTTTTAGATTCTTTCACTTTTCATCAACTCCTTTCATCAAATATGATAAACCACACAACTTTTAAAACCTTTACACAAATGTGTGCAAAAATTAAAAATTTGTACGTACCTAACAACTTACCTTTATATACTACAATATTACACTAATAAGCATATAAATTCAAAACATGTACGTACAATTTATTTATATACTAACTACTTTACAAATTCATCCCTTAACAGTAGACACAATATACCTAAGAAAATAGTCATTAAGTTTTTTATTATATCAATAGTTTTTTAATTAGAACTTGTATGCACAAGAATGTTTATAAAAAAACTGCCTTTAAATAGGCAGTTTTTTTAATTCCATATATTATAGTTTGTATTTCTGTAGAGATACTTCCAATGATTTTTTATTGCAGTGGATTTATTTTGAGTTGAATTCTTCGCATATTGCACAAAGCAGTTTACTCCATAGCTTTGTTTGGCATTTTTTAATTGATTTAATGTTCTTTTTGAATTAGAATCGTTGCTAGCGTAATCATAATCCTCATAAAGTATTCCTTTTACATATTTCTGCGAACCTAAAGAAAGAATATTAAATCCTCTATTTTGTATTATATTAAGATTAGGGTATTTAACTTTTGCATTTGCTACAAACTGTACTGCTGCACGTTCTAGTGAAGCTACATTAGAATTTGTTTTTACAAGATCTAAACTTTCATAATCATCTAATGTATCAAAAAACACCCCATCAAATCCTCTATTCATCAAGTTTTTAATCTGCGAAAGTAATATATTTTGATAACTCGTATTTCTTATATCCCCAACAATATTACCATAGTTTTTCACTATCTTTCCGTAAACTTTCAGATAATCATTTTGAGGAATATTAACACTCTTATCCCAACTAGGTATTTCTGCTATTGAAATATATGCATATAATTTGGTATTATTCTTTTTCAACTCCATTATGTTTGATTGAGAAATCCCTTTAGGTTCAACAACCATTAATTGATACTTTTTCATATTTTGCAGTACCGTCTTATTAACATATCCATAATAAATATTATATGAAGAAACTTTATCTAATGGATTTATTGTTGCTGCCGATACTGATAAAGAAAAATTTCCTATTAGAATACAAATTAATAATAATTTAAATGCTATTTTACTCATTTTTATCCTTAGTAAGACTGTATATTATAATTACAAAACTCTCACTAAATCTATCCACCTTCCATTTTCAACTTTCACTTTGCTACAAAATTTCTATCAATGAGTTGCTCCACTCAAATTCAATCCAATAACACCCAATACAATAAGAAGTATAGATACTACTTTTAAAAAACTTATATTTTCTTTAAAAAACAATACTCCAATTGTTGATATTATAACTATTCCAGCTGCAGACCATATAGCATATGCAACACTTATATCTATCTTTTTTAAAGCCATAGATAAACAAGTAAAACATATTATATATCCCAAGCCTGTCCCTATAGTCGGTAATATCTTAGAAAAACCATTAGATACTTTCATTAAAGTTGTTGCTGTAATTTCAAATCCAATCGCAAGAAACAAATAAATCCACTGCATATAAAAACTAATCACTCTCCCCCAAAAATATTATTACTTAACTTAGAATACTTCTTATGCTGCTAAGCATTTTTACTTTTCATATATTTCCACATAGTAAATCCAAATAGAGATCCACCCACTAATGTGAATACTAATAGATTAATTATTGTGTTAGTTATAAAACTTCTTATTGAATTTATATTGGAATTAAGTAGTACCATTAATATAGAATATATGATAGCTGTGGGAATTCCAAACCTAATGATTCCACATTTTAAAACAAACTCTCTCATTCCCATATCTTTAATTCTACTATAATTTGAAACTTTATTATCATTGTAAATCTCTTCATCATCTAATAAATAATCTAAATATACAAATTTATAAGGTAAAAACAAATATACTAAAGCAAAAACCTGCTTTATTCCAGTTGCTTCACTTCCACATTTTAGATTTATATCTTGTCCTTCAGTTAAATTCATATTCAATTTTTTGCTTTTACACCAATCTATTTTTATATAAATTTCATGATTACCTTCAGAAACTTCAATTATCTTTTTTTCGCCATCGTTAATTACATCTACTTTTTCATTATCAATATAAATATCATATTCTCTCATGCTATTAACATACTGAGAAGTTCTTGAAACTACTATTTTAGGCATACACGCAACCTCCACATAGATAAAATATTGCAATTTACTATAAGATATATACATTATACTCTGCTAGTTTTTTTCCTTCAACCATTAAAAGATTAAATCATGTTATTCCAATTTTACAATCAATAAATACAAAAAATCTAATTTATTAGCATTTGATTCAAATCATATTTTAATTAATTAAATGATTATAAAATAAAACCATAGCAAAACAACAACTTAGTAAATTAATTAAACTATTAAATAAAATAATTTAATATATGGAGGTTTTATATTATGGAAAAAAATATTATGCTAGGTAGAAATATATTTTGGGTTGGTAAGGTAGATGATAGAGATGTGCCTTTTCATAGATTGACTTTAACTAAAGGAACTACTTATAACAGTTATTTATTAATGAGTGAAAAACCTACAGTAATTGATACTGTTGACATAAGCTTTGGAAGAGAATTTGTACAAAACTTAAGTAATATAATCGAACTTGATAAAATTAAATACATTGTAATTAATCATACAGAACCTGATCATTCTGGTGCACTTGGAAGTTTGGCAGCCAAAGCAAAAAATGCTGTAATTGTATGCACCAAACCAGCTGTAAATGAACTTAAGGAAATGTATAGACTTCACAATAGAGAATTTTTAGTTGTAAGTGATGGTGACACTCTAGATATAGGAGGTAAAATTCTTAAGTTTATACAAACACCATATCTTCATACAGAGGAAACTATGATAACTTACTGTGAAGATAATAAAATTTTATTTCCTTGCGATATTTTCAGTACCCATGTTGCAAATTATGAGTACTTCAATGACTTAGCTCAAGTAGATATAAAGGAGGACTTTATTACTTATTATAAATTAATAATGCATCCTCATAGAAGATATGTTCAAGAAATGATTGAAAAAATCAAAGATTTAGATATAAAAATGATAGCTCCTTCTCATGGATTTATTATTAGAGATGATGTTAAAAGCTTTATAGATATTTATGATAATATGAGTAAGAGTACAGATCTAAGTAAGAAATCATTAATTTTATATTCCTCTATGACAGGTAATACAAAAAAAATTGCAACTATTCTTAAGGAAAAATTTGAAGAACAAAACATAGTTTCAGAAGTCATGGATGTAAATAGAGTTCCAATGGAAGAAATAATAACTGCTATTAATGAATCTGATGCAATCTTCTTTGGAAGTTCAACTAAATATGGTGACATGATTGGACATATGGAAGAAGTACTAAAAAATCTTAAAACTCTAAACTTAGAAGGCAAGCTAGGTGTAGCATTTGGGTCTTATGGCTGGAGTGGTGAAGCTATAGAAATTATACAAGACTACTTAAATGAAAGTAATCTAAAAGTACTAAATACTTCTGACATAATTAAATCTACCGGCATGACTGATATAGAATTACCACTAAGAATCAGATTTTCATCAAAAGAAGATAACCTAAAGAGTATTGATAGATTAGTTACTTACACTTGTGATTTATTACTTAGTTAAATTTAAGCAATACAAATTAAACTAAAGCAAAAGCAGCTCGATTTCTAGCTGCTTTTCTTGTTACCAATAACTTTAATAAATTCATCTATTGAATATTTAGCTGACTTGTTAAAATCAACATCTATTTTACTTTCTATAAGACCTTTAATCACCATAAATTTCTTATTATCACCTAATACTATAGTTCCTACTATACGGTTATTCTGCATAAAAATCTTATAATATCTCTGTTCATCATCTGATACTTCAACTAATGAATCTATATCTTCACCACCTTCAATATCTCCCATAGAAAACACAGATATTCCAAAGGCACTTAGCGAAGTTACTGGTATTGAAGGTTCAAAAATCAAATCTTGATTGCATATATTAGCTCCTGCAATTTTGCCTTGCTGCATTGCCGTGCCCCATAGCCCATAAACTCTGCCATTAAACTCTGAAACATCTCCTGCAGCAAATATATCTTTTATATTTGTCTCCATCCTATTATTTACTACTATCCCATTATTCACTTCTAAATCAGTATTTTGAACAACCGAAACATTAGGTGTAATTCCAGTAGAATAAATCACCATATCACAAGCCCCTTGTACTCCAGATTGTGTTGTAAATCTTTTCACCTTTTCTTCACCAAATATTTCTTGTACTTGAGTATCTAACATTACTTCAATACCTTTATCTTCAATTGCCTGCTTTAACTTATCTGATGCAAATTCATCTAACTGACGAGGCATTAAACGAGAAGCAAATTCTGCAATAATAACCTTTTTTCCACATCCAGATATTACATTAGCAATCTCCAAATTCTGAACTCCGCCACCAATAAGCAAAACTGTTTTAACATCTTCTAAATACTCTAAAATTCTTAAAGCTCCATCCAATGTTCTTAAATCGAATACTCCCAGCTTATCTATCCCTTCAATTAGAGGCATACGATTGCTTGCTCCATTTACTAAAAGTAGTTTAGTATAAGATATACGAGTTCCATCTGCAAGAACTACTTCTTTACTTTTCGGATCTACATCAGTCACCTTTTTATCGCAGTGCACCTGAATATTATTATCCTTATACCATTGCTTTTTTTGAATTAAAAGCTTATCTTCCTCCAAGTTACCTAAAAGTCCCTTGGAAATCTTAATCCTGTAGTATGGATAATATTTTTCCTCCCCAAATATAATAATCTCGTTGTGTGGACTTATTTCACGTATTGCTTTAGCTGCTGAAATAGCTGCAATGCTACCTCCAATAATGACTACTTTTTCTTCCAATAAAAACACCTCTTTTTTTCTGATAAAAATATATTCCCCTCCTAATTAGGCTCCATTATCTAACTTATATTTAATATTTCCTATTTTAATAATACAATTCCTCATATTATTTAATGACTTTATAATTAATAAAACAAAAGAATGATCTACTAGGGGATAGTAGGTCATTCTATATTGTTATTTAATCAAGCAATTTATTATTATAGATCAATATATGTTTAAAGAAGTAATAACACTCTGTCGTAGACTATTAAAAATCAGCGTATAACTAAAAAAACACCCACAATAAAGTGAGTGTTTCAATCAAGTTAGCGAGATAAGTCTATAAGCCGAGTTCTGTATTTCATTTTACTTATTGACACTTATGTTTATTTTTGTGTAAGTATAGCATTTTCAACTTTTTTAAATTATTTTTATGTATTTTTATGTATTACTTTTTATTACTTTTTATTCTTTTTTGGTGGCAAATTGGTGGCAAAATTAAACTTGCCACCAATTTTATATTAGGTCATTTTTTATTGCCGCTCTTTATAGGCTCATCTGGTTCATTTGGTTCATTTGCTATCTGTTGAAGTATTTGTTTAACAATTTCTAATCGTCTTTCATTTTCTTCCTGTGTGATATCCGGTTCTATTATAGTCACCTTAACCATATTTCTTCACCCCTTTTATTTTATAGAGTTCTCCGTATCTTTATTATAGAAGATATCGTATAATTCTTGAAGTGCTTTTCTTCTGTTTTCTTCAAGTGTTTTCTCGTCAACTTCCTTCTCTATTTCAATAACTTTGAATCCATTTATCATTTTCACCTTTTTCATAATTTTCCACCTCCTTGAGTACATTTCTATATTCTATTTAAAAATCCTTCCTTATTATGTAAAAAAAGACTTAGGAAACATACCACTGTAATTCCTAAGTCAATCTAGTTATTTAAAAATAATTGAATCTACGACTTTAAAGTCCCTAACCTTAATGTCAGCCGCCTTTAACATCGCATAGATTTTGTGAGCATCATTCTCGAATTTCCTTTGTGTTTGGTACTTCTTGACATGTTTCTCTAAGTATAATTTAACAGCAAGTATTTTACCCCTATCTAATTCACCAGATTTTAAAGCCTGATTGAATAGATTACGAGTTTGAGCGTAGGCACATTCTACATCGCAGCTACGTAATGTTTTAGAATTAACATAATCAATGTACTGCTCTGCGCTGATCTCTGCAAATGCTGGGGTACTAGCAAAAAGTTTATTTATACACCAAGTGTATATTATTTTTATTACTGTACATAATATTATTAGTATGGATATTGTCTCCATAGTTAATCACGCTCCTGTTTTGTATAATTTTAATCTTGTGTTTTGTGTGAGTTTTTTCTATAGTGGTATGTAGAAATAACTGTAGATTAATGTGTAGAAAAGGGTGTAGAAAACTATGGAGATATTTTTTTATATTATCTACAAAGTGCACCCTTCAAACTTAGTAAATAAGTCATTTTTGTTTCTTGATAATAATAAGGGAATATAGGATTTAAGGAATATAATAATAAGTAATTAGGTAATAAACAAGAACTCGTCCAAATTTTTATAATTAAGCGTGGTATAGATCACCTCAAAGTTTTTACTACTGTATCTAGTAGTATTTAGATTTGGTCTTACTATTAAAAGTTTGGGGAATGTTCCGAATTTTTTTATTGTTCCTAGAGAGTCCTCTTTGAACATCTTTTCATAAAGAATGAATTTGCTTGTATCAGTGAAATGAGTGTAATCCACTTCTAATAGTATTAAAAATACTCTATTGTTCCATTTAAAAGCTAAAAAGCTATCGGGGCGAATGAGGTCATTTAGGTATCTTGGCTGATACTTTATTTGCAGTAATTCTCCACCTCTTTTATAAATTTCTCCCAAAAAGTAATGAATAAATAAATCATGACTGCTGATTTTCTTATCTTGGTAATAAACTTTTTTACCATCGTATTTATTCTTATAACTCTTTAAAATCTCCATTTGTTCTAATTGGTCTAGCCTTCTCCAACATACCTTATAATTGCCCTCAAAAAACATGTATCTAGCTTCTTCTATAGTAATAACCTTATTATCTTCTATCCATTTTAAAACCTTTGTGTCACGTTCTGTAAGCATTAGAAATCACTCCATTCGTCAATATCTATTTCGCCTTTGCGTTTCTTTTTATCTTTTGGGGGTTCTTCTTTAAATGGTACATCTACAATGGTAATATCTTTACTGTCCTTTTTCTTTGTAGCCGGACTAGATAATAATAAAACTGGTTTGGTAGGCTCTTTTTTATCATGGTTGGGAATGTGAATTTCTTTAATGAAATTATGCAGGATCCTATAATCTTCGTCTATCCATGGTGAGCTCGTCCTTATAAATCCCTTAGTTGTTAAAATTAGAATTTCTCTTTCTTTAAGGTCTTTGGCATCACCTACGCCTAATATATTAACTGAATCTAAAGAAGACATTTGTAAGCAAACTTTAGTTAGTTGTTGCTTAAATGTTGGATTAATTTCGGTTGCCACCGCTCTCTGACTAGCGCAAATAAGATGTATACCCAATGCTCTCCCAGCTTTGGCAATTAATAATAAGTTATTCCATATATACTGAAATCCTTCCTCCATAAAGAAACTAATTTCTTCTATGACGAAATATATTCGTTTTAATTTCCGCTTAGGATAATGCTTATTGTATTGAGTTATATTTCTAATTCCGTATACATCGAATAACTCACTTCTATTCTCCAATATTAGGCGTATCTTATCTAATATTAAATCTACTTCTAAAAATGTAGTTGCTGTGAATTTAACGCCCTTGCAATCCCTAAAACAAGCTAGTTCGCTCTTTACAACTTGATTTAAATAAATGTCTACCATATCAGCAGAATTGTATAAAAGGTTGCTTAAAATACTTGCTAGTAAGAAACTTTTGCCACTTCCAGTAGTCCCGAATATACCTAAATGTGGGTTTTTATTTACATCTAAAAGGAAATCTCGTCCTTTATAGTCCTTGCCTAATGACAGTTCACTTTCTTTAGCTTTAACTGGCGTAAATTGATACTTGGCTATATCTTTAGTTATTAAATCTAGTTGTATATAATTTTTAAATCTATCTTTTTCTAACTCTACAATTCCATTAAAATTATCTTGTAAAATATTCAGCTTATTATTCAAATGTTCTATAGATAAGCCATCTGGTACATTTAAAAATACCTCTAATCCATAATTTTTAGAATGAATATCTACTATTTTAAATGTTTCATGGTTTTTGTTTTCTATTCCTGTAGCTATCATAATGTTATTAAAATCTTCCTTAAACCTTCTAATATATGCTGTACTTTTATATAAGTAACTAGCATAACTCCCTAACCCAACTGCAACTGGCACTAATGCAATAGCTGGTATCATCTTCTAACCTTCTTAAAATTGCTATTATCTTTCTTCACAACACAGTAAACATCCACTCCAAACATTAAGCCTACTAATGCTTTAAAATAGTTTGGGATCATAAAGCCATCTGCAACTCTTGTCCCTCCAGTAATCCAAGTTACACCATTTCCTATAGCTGCATTTATACCTAAAAGTGGCATGAACTTTATAGTAACTAATGATACTACTGTAATTGCAACTCCTTTAATTATTGTTTTATTAATGTCTATTTCATCTTTTTCATATCTGCTATTCATAACTTTTCTCCTTCCAAAATGTTTGTAGTTAAAATTTCTTCAAGATGACTATTAATCTCGTCAACAAATGTACTATCACCAAAAGCTATAAGAAAGCTATTATATTCATCAACATAGTCAAAATGTAACTGTCCTATGGAAAGAATACGATAATCTCTTTCAAAAAAACAATCAATACAACGATATAATTTTTCTTTACCTTCAGCTATGATTGCTTTAAAAAACCTTAAAAGATCCGTAGGTGTATAAACTGAAAATTGATTCTTTATGCCGTTTTCTCTAGTAAGTACAACTTTTATGCAAAATGGTACACTTTCTTCACCTTCAACTATAATTTCTGTAGAAAATTGTGTGTATTCTTCTTTACTATTTTCCATGTAAATACCTCCTAAAATTTATATTTCTTTCTCTTTACTTTTCATATCTTTTTTTATTAGCTGCTTAACATAATAACTAAAATCTTTATCTTTTACGTATTCTAGTAAATACTTCTCTTTGTTTTTGAAAGATACCGGAATAACTACCGCCATACGCTCAACCTCTCTTGCTTTGCTTTATGGTTTAATATATGCTTAATTTTCTTTAAAGTTTCTCATTTTTTTATAAATTTATTATTTTTTATGTAAAAAAGAAAAGAACGAAGTTTTTACCCTTCATCCTCTAAATAAAATATACTTTCAAAAGTCATATCTAATTTTCCAGCAACTTTTAACCCAAATTCTATACCTGGTTGGCTACTATTATTTTCCCACTTATTATAATTAGCTTGCGCAACTCCTAAAAAATCCGCAAAGTCTTTTTGTTTCTTATACCCTAAACTTAATCTTATTTGTAATAATCTATTTTTAACCATATATACACCCTCCTATGATTAATTTTAACATTAATTGTCAAAAATATCTATGAGGTGGTAAAAATAAAAAGAAGTTTTATAAAAATTGATTTATCTATAATTATTGGAATATTAACTTTATGTATGGTTGGACTACTTACTATAATTTAGTTGACTTTGAATATAAATACATTTAATATGTAACTAGCAGGGTAAATGTTTGGTACCAATTATCCTGTTATGTCCATTTTTCTCAAAATTAGAAGGTTTAATATTTAAATATTGAATCTTCTAATTTATTTTTATATATAAAAAAAGAGGTAGTATACAGAAATTAATCTGCATACTACCCTGCTTTTATAATCCTGCTCTATACTTTACAAAGCCAACCTTTTTACCGCTGTTTGTATTATATAAGACAATTATCTTACCATTTACATCACCTATAGCGTTTGCTAATTCCCAAGGATCAAGGGAACCTATTTGATTATTACAAGCTTCTGTTTGATAAACTGGCTCTGGTGTACTTCCATTCTTATATACTTTATCCATTTCTTTAAAACCTCCATCATTATTTATTGGTTTGCTTGCTACTTGCTTATTTATAACTGTTCCATTAACTGCATCTAGCATCCTATCAAGTGGAAAATTCTTTCCTGGACACGCAGTATTAAAGTACTTTTTATGTCCTCCAACCTCACTGATATTATCCTTTTCTTTTAAATACTTAATAAGTTCAACCCCACTATTAAATTGAACCTCTGGCATCGTGTCAACTTCAAAGTTACCCTCAAAACACACACCTAAAGAACAATTATTTTGACCATAGCAGTTAGCACCTGTCACGTTATCTGGTCTACCCTTCCACACCGTACCGTCCATTCTCACATAATAGTTATAACCTATCATATAGTAATCCATACCACGCATAAGGTCGTTTAACCCTTGAATATCTCCATGCCACTCTGGATGGTGGATTATTATTTTGTTAGGATTATTATACCCGTAGGCTTCTTCCTGCCCTTGTAAATATACTTCTTTTATTTCCATACTACACCTCTATAAAATTAATAAAGGTGACTAAAAAGCCACCTATCTACTTTGTACAACTACATTTTGTACTTGATTTAATTTACTGTTAAGATTAGTAATTTCTATTTGTAATTTTTCATTTTCTGCTTGTAACTGTTTGGCTGCATCATCACTTGATAAAACAGCCGCTTTTCCTTTGTTAAATTCTCCAGCTATAGCAAACCTTAAGCCCTCTATATCTTGCTTGTTTAACCATGGACATTTTTGCATCAATAAATTTTCAAACATATCAGCCTTTGAATTTACAAATTTATCAACATTATCTGATATTCTAAATTTTTCTTCGACCATGTTCCATACTTCCCAAGCTGCCTTAATATCTTGCTCATGTCCACTTGACTTGATCTCTTGATTTACTTTTTCTTTCTTTGTTCTAATAAATAATACTGCTTCATTTCCTGCATAAGCTATTAAAGCTAGTAAAGCAGCCTTAATACTTTGTACTAAAATAGGTAACATTGTTGTTAATAAAAATTCTTTCATATTTATATACCACCTTTTTATAATTTTTTTAATATAAAAAGAGTAGACTATTTAAATCTACTCTTAATTTCTTTTACATCTTCTTTTATATCTTCTACTATGCTAAGTTTATCTACTGTTTTATCCAACAATAATTGGTACTTTTCTTCCCGCTCTCTTGTTGTCTTTAACACATATAATAGTAAAAAGACGAACAAACCATAACCAAGCCCTTGACTCAAAGCTACTTTAATTAATTCATCCATGCTACACCTCTTTATATATAAGTTTTTATTCTTACATTTCTAACATAAAAATCCCCTACATCTGCGGTAAAGACTCCGAAGTCAGCTACTCCGTACCCTTCGTAAGTGCATATAACCGTAACTTTTATATGCTCAAACTGACCGTCTGTATATGTGCTATTTAAAACAAACACATTATTCATCCCCGCTGTATAAGTTGTATCCGGAAATATATCTAAAGCTATTTTAGCCTTAGTTCCACTTACATTTTTAAATTCTGCTTCTAGTTCTACTCTATCCCCAACTCGCAAATAGCCTATAGGTATTTGTATACATGCGCTGCTACTACTCGTTGCATCATTTGTTCGGAATGCTTTGTAATTTGTGTTCCACGCTAGAGAGTTAGCTGAAATTGTAGTTTGGTCGTTTGCATAACTCTTTGCATACGCCCAATTTTTATTTACATATTTTAAAAAGTCGTCTGCTGTGTAAACGGACATTTCCATTATTCCATCCCCCCTACCGAATTACTTGTTATAAAATCTATACCCCAGTTAACCAATTGCAGACAAGCATTAAAATCGTCAACCGTCCAAGCCCCGACTTCGACTCCCAAATTATGCGAGTCTACTATATTTTGTTGTGTTACGCTTGTATAACTAGAATCTATACCAGCGTTACCGAGTGCCACTGCTGAATTTATAGTATCTGCTGTTATACTGTTTACAATGTATTGGATTTTTACATTGCTATATTTTCTAACTTCTTGTAAAAAATTAAGACCAAAAGAAATGATAATTACATGTTGTTCCATATCATATTTTTTTAATATTGCTATCAAATTTGATATTTTTGTAATGTCCGCGGTTATTTTGATCTCTATGATAGGAACTAAACCGTTTTTCTTACAAGTTAAAAGATACTCCTCAAAAGTCGGTATTTTTAAGTTAGGATAAGCATTGTAGAAACTTCCTGCATCTATATTTAAGGCTTTTATTTGCGCCAAAGTTAAAGAACTTACATTGCCGGTTCCTGTTGCCATCCTATCTACTGTATCGTCGTGCATAACCACCCAAACACCGTCCGCAGTGGTCGTTACATCTGTTTCCGCTCCCCAAAATCCGAAATGTCCTGCCGCGGTATAAGCTGGCAAGGTGTTTTCTGGTGCTACCACATTTAATCCTCGGTGTGCTATAAACCGGCACTTGCCTTTAGTTGTTAAAATTAAATTATCTACATAAGTTTTATCTGCTTTGTTAGGTAAAGCAGATTTAATTGAGTCAATTTGTAATTGTGTATCCTCTGGCGCTGGAAGGCAATCTATAGGAGATTTATTACCTTCTACTAGGTTTATTCGACTAAACCAAACATTCGAAGCAACACCAGTTGTTTTTGTACCATTATTGTCTAATCTTATATATCCATCTTGCACATCTGCTGCGGTTGTAAACTGCCAAACCACATAATCAAAATTATTTACCGAAGGCATTAAATTCGTCTTTGAATAAATATAATCAAATGTTTGCGTAGAATTTATTTTTCTACATAAAACAAACATGTCTGTACTTACTAAATTGCTATCCGCTGTTACATAAAAGCTTATTGTATAGGTAGTATTTGGTTTTAAAGCTATTCTATAAGAACTATAATTTAATTCTTGTGTTGTTAAAGTATTTGAAATTCTAAAACTTTGAAAACTATATTTTGTTTCTGATATAATTCCATTTTGCCAATAATTAGTGCCTAAGTTGCCAGTACTATTCAATAATAGATTTCTCACGCCTATTTTCATATTGTTAAATCTATTATTTAAGTCTATAACACTGCCATTATTAGCCTGCCAATTAATCAAAGCATTTAAAAGATTTGTAACTGTTACATTAGAATTATTAATTTCTTCTATCAGAGTAGCCACATTTTTGCTTACTTCTTGTCCTTGGAATACGCTTGGTAGTACATTTATAGCAATATCAAACGTTGTTATTTGTTTAGAATTTTGAACTATTGTTAATTCACAATATGCAGTACTAGGCACTCTAGTACAATCCGTAGGGCATATAATAGTTACTGTGTTTCCACTGGCGCTTATGTTACTGCCTACTATGGATACTATTGTATTGTCCGGTTTCCTAAAGTTAAAAGAAAAAGTAGCATTGCTTAAATCACTTGCTACTCCATTTTCCAAAATATTAAGATTTAAGACTATATCATCGTTTTGCTTGCACTCTAAAGAGTAGCAACCTTTATTATATAAGTCTGCATTTATATTAAATGGTCTCATTCTTAGCATCTCCTACATCTATTTTTTGTAACCGTGTATTTTCATATCCTTTTTGCTTAAGTACAATATTCCAACTGAATTTTAAATTAGGCTCACCGCATACCTTGAAATTTGTATCATTTGTTTCTTCCACCCAAATATCACCTTTTCCGTATTTAGTTAAAAACACCTCATAGCCTTCACTTGCTGTTACTGTTTCTAAAAATAAAGTATCTATATTAATAGTACATTCTCCATTACTGTCTAATGTATCATGTCCATAATCTGCGAATAATGCGTTTGGAGTTTCATATGCATTAAGTCCTCTTTTACCTTGACTTGTGTCTACTACTCTTGTTTTACTACCACCAGCACTTAATGTTCCGCTTACATACATATCTCCTCCTAAATACGCTCCGCCTGTAGAAGACGATGTTAAATAACAATTATCTACATCTCCTATATATAAACAAGCTCCATTGTGCAACATTGCATTTTTCCAAAAATTTATACTACGCTTATTTGTAGACTCAACTTGGCTTTCATCAAAGTCCATATATGAGTGGATGTTACCATCGCCCCCTATATATCCAATTGTTACATAAGAACCTTTATCGTTGTATATATTTATTGCTTGTTTAGTGTTATCTCCAATTATTGTTGTAGTACCAATACTGCCACTATATTTTCCGCTATCATCGAATCTATAAAAATTTATATGACTTCCCTCTATAGACAAGGAATTTTGACCATTTCTTTTACAAGTTAAACCACCAGTACCGCCTAAATCCATTATGAAAGAACCATCTTGATTTTGTATCTTTATAGCACTTAATATTCCGGCTTTTATTAGATTAGCATTTATAGTTCCTGCTGTAATACAATCTGCTACAAAGCCTTTCCCAGTACCGAAAGTGGTCCAGTTCCAATCAGTGTCATCCGAGTTTCTTTTATTCGATATTTCAAACCCAGCCGTGCCACAACACATTGCGCCAAAAGTCGGACTAGAACTGTCTAAATCCTCGAACAACATGGCTCTTATATGCTGTGTCTGTGCCACGTCCTTTAATGCTCTAAATTTAGATTTAGTTGCATCTATAATTCCTTGGACATATTCTGCAATAACATTACCATTATCATTTAGAACTTTGCTAACTTTATTGCTTATATCCGTCTGCTTGTCAAAATAATTAAGTTGAGTATCACCGATTTCAATCTCTACAAACTTTTCTGTTAGAACATCCCACTTATAAGAAATAACTCTTGCCTTAGTTTCTATCCCAAGTTTGTAATGTCTACATGTAACTGTATCTCCTAATCCTATCTTTTCTACTCCAGAATAGCCTAGTTGTTGGTATTCTATAGAATCTCTAATATCTGTCATGTTAGTTTTAATATTTACACTTGGGGTATCTACATGTTGCTCACTAAACATAAGATTACTAAGTCTTATCAGTTCCGCTCTTGCCAAATCTATTGTTGCAAATCCTTCTTCATCTTCTGGTTTTTCCTTAACTTTTACATTAGAAAACTCTACTACTTTTTCTTTTATATTAGAATATTTATTTATGTTAGGACTATCTATCCACGGTGTTTGACCTGTTAGCCTTAGTCCATTAGCGCCAACTGGAATTATACGAGTAACTACTTCATCAATCTTAATTTCTTCTTCTATACTTTCTAGGTTTTTACCATAGGAAATTAATGTATTATTATCACTGCCAAGTTGGTTATACATATAAACATCAAATTTGTTTATATATAATTCACCACCCCAGCGTTTTAAGAATGAATTATCATCATTTCCAAGTAATGCTGTAGTTATATATTTTCTTTCCCAAACTACACTATCAGTTTTCAATATATCACTATGTCCAGTAAAATCTGTGTTATTAAATAGCTTTGCTATTGCTTGTTGCCCTGTTGCGTTTCCTGTTTTTACGATACATATATCATCATTACTCATATCTTTCGCTACTGTATCTATTAGATCACTGAAAATATGTTTTGCATAAACTGTATAGGTATCATCATTTTTAACAGTATTGTAAACTCGAAATAAATCTTCTCCATAAGGAGTATTGCATTTAATTACACAATCTTCTTTTACATATTCCCAAACACCATATTCATCGTAACTTAATTCCATTTCTAAGGAAGGAATAATATTAATTTGATTACTTAAAATAACGCTTATAGGTTGGATCACCATATCTCCATTTACATTAAAATTTGTATTGCCTGCATTATATACTTGTATCATCCAATCCCTCCTATAATGTTTTCCAGTTAGGAATTAGTTGAATACTTGCTAGCGTTCCACTAGTTCCTACCGAATACTCAATAGTATTTATACCTTCATTTAAATATAAATCTTCAAATTTCCCTGTCTTTAAAGCCAGATTTATTAACTCTTTATTCTTAAAGCATAGTTGCAATTCTGTATTAATTGTTACCTGTTGTCCCACATTTATAGTAACTTCTTTACCATTTACCTTTAGAGTTATTAAACCTTCTGCATTAATAATATAAATTGGTTTAGTTGCTTCAAAATCATTAATTATATTATTGCCATTCAAAGTTATACTTTGTTGCCCTTCTACTAACCAAGCATACGGATCGCAAGTAAATTTTACAGTAAACTTACCCAAGACTTTATAAACTCTTTCTATCTCGTCACACTCAATTTTTTTTACCTTATAAAAAACGCCTAAATCATCACTAAATTTAAGCTGATAATCTTTTATTTTATTTAACCATTTATCAATCTGCCTACACTTAGCGTGAAAATTAGTTCTATCTATAAAATTAAAATCAACGGGAATTGTTATATCCTCGTATTCTCCATTTGTAGTGTAATAATCTCCATCTTTCCCACTTACTGTTGTTGTTTTATATCGCTTTTTAGGAATTGGAATAGAAGGACGTTTAATTGTCTTTATCCCTAAGTCTAAATCTCTCTTGCCATTGAAATATACAAAAAACACCCTTCTACACCCTCTTTCTATCCTTGTTTTTATCTATTGCTTTAATTACTTTTGTTGTAACTAAATTGCTTAACTTTTTACTATCTAAATTATTATCTACAGTAATATTTACATAGATAGGAACACTAGAATTAGAATTTAATCTTTGCTCCAATCTATTAAAATTAGAATTAAGTTGTTGCCATAGTAAAGATAACGGTAAAACTGCTTCGTGTCCTGCTTCTCCGCCGACCATTGCGTTATTACCATCCATGCCGAATAGCGTTGGTTGTGTCATAATACCACCTTTTGCATACCATTTAACCCCTAAGGTTGGTATACTTGGAGGTGTCAAGCTAAACTTACCATCGATGTTAAAGTGTGGTAACGGAATATGTGGCAAATCAAAATGGAACATATCTTTAAGTTTTTGTTTTAGCCAAGTTCCTAAATTCCCGAAAAATTCTTTTATCTGCCCCCAATGTTTCATAATAGTAAGTGGAATACCGATAAAAGGAGCAATCGGAATTAATATTTCTGCTCCCCAATTTTTAATAAATCCTACGACCTCATTTAAAGCCCACTTTATTGCTCCACCTATAGCCTTAAAAGCACCATTAACCATGTTTCTAAACCATTCGCACTTATTGTAAGCCAATATAAATCCTGCTACTAAAGCGGTTATAGCCAGTACCACTAAGCCTATTGGATTGGCATTCATAACAATATTTAATGCTCCTTGTGCTAATGTCATCATTTTTGTTGCTCCATTTGCAATTAATGTACTACTTTTTAATATATTAATGCCATCTGTAATAGCTATAATACCTTTGCTTAATTTGCTAATACCTATTAATGTTGCACCTGCTCCTAAAGTAAAAGTACCTAAACCTAACACTACTTTTCTTTGTCCATTATCTAAGCTATTTAACCATTTAGTCAAACTACTTAAATTACTAGAAAAAACATCGATAATAGGAGATGCAGTATCACCGAATTGTATCATTGCATTTTTTCCTTCGTTTAAGCTTTTTCTAAACTTTTGTCCATCTGTATTATTAACTTTATCAAATGCTTGTTCTGTTGCTCCTGCTACATTACCCATATCTTTTAATGTTTTTGAGTAATCTTGTCCTGCATTTTGGCTTAATACTAGTGCTGCTTTTCCTGCTTCTGCATTTCCAAACATATCACTTAAAGATTTTCCACTTTTCTTGGCATTATTATTTAGTATATTTAATACATCGCTTATGTTTTTCCCACCAGCTGTTAATTGCTTGAAAGATTGCCCTGTAATTTGTCTTAATGACTTATCACTTACAGTTCCAGATTTGCCAAGCTCATTTAACATACTGTTTAAATAAGTTGTTGCTTCTGCAGATTTAATACCATTAGAAGTCATTAACGCATAACTTGCACCTAACTGCTTTAAATTTACTCCTAATGCAGATGCAGTAGGTATTACTTTACCAATATCATTACTTAATTCTCCAACAGTCACTTTACCAACATTCTGAGTCTGAATTAGAATATCACTTACATTATTAACTTCGCTTGCTTTAAGTTTATAAGCATTTAATATTGTTGTTAAAGCATCTAATGACTGCCCTGCTTCTGCAAATCCTGCTTTTGCTAGTTTAGTACTATTGGACACAAAGTTTACGGCATCTCCAGTTTTTTGACCAGCACTTATTGCATCATATACGTTATTAGCTATTTCATCTGCGCTTATGCCAGTATCGCTACTAAGTTTTAAAATTTGTTTTCTTAATGTATCAAGTGGCACTTGCGTGCTATCGCTTATAGTATTTACTTTTGCCATGCTATCTTCAAAATCCATAGCCATTTTCCCACTTGCAACACCTGCTCCAACTAAAGGCACAGCTAATTTTTTAAATTTGCCAACCACATTATCTATTTTGGTGCTAAACTTATTTAATCCTTCACTTATTCCTAGCTTCTTTTCATCTGCTTCGGCTTTTTTAAGTTCTGCATCTACAGATTTTAACTCGTTTTGCATTTTAGCAAGTTGAGCGACCGCATTATTTACTTTAGTTCCAGCGCTCATAGTAGAATTAGCGAACTCTCCACACTCTGTTTTAGACTTTTGGTAACTTTCTTGAAGTGCTTTTACTTTTTGCTTTTGCAGTTCTATGGCTTTGTTTAAATTTTCACTTTTAACACTTAATTGCTGTGAAGCCGTTCCGAATGTTTTCAAATGTTCGCTACTTGCCTTAAATTCACTTTGTAAAAGCTTCATACTAGCATTAATTTTACTTACACCTTTCGTAAACAAATCATCACTTATGGTAGTTTTGACCGCTAAACCTTGTATTTCATCTGCCATTCTCTCACCTCGCTTCTAAAATAAAATATCATCAATAAAACCTGTTTCTTTTTCTTGTTGCCCTTCTGGATCATTAATTTCTTGCAGAACTTCTAAATATTCTGTAAACATTCTAGGCGTTGTTTTCCAAAACTTTTCTTCTTCAAACCCTAGTTTTTTGCGCCAAATATATAAGCTTCTCGTCCAATCCCAACCTTTTTCGGAATCGGACGTATCTATTCCCCCAACTCTTCACCTGTAGGATCGCCAAAACTTTGTTCCATAGCTAAATTCATTTTTTCTATAACTCTTTCCATGAAATCAACATTCAACATTCTCTCGACTTGTCTTACTGTCAAATTCTCATTATCATCCTGTACGAGCATGTTCGCCCAAATCCATCTACTTATAGCTTTGATTTTACCTTTCTGTAGTTCTTGCATAGCTTTTTCTACAGTCCCGTAACATTCCTCTAATTCTCCCAAAACTCCGAAATTATATGTTAATTCATATTCTTTTCCGCCTATCTCCAAAGTTACTGGTTTCTTACCTTGCAATTCTTTTGCAGTTACTTTTTTCTTTGCCATTCTGCTTCACCTTTCTTTCAAAAAATAAAGAGAGTAGTAATTAACTACTCTCGAAATAATTTATTTTTATGCTGCTACTGGAACGGTAGGCACTGTAGTAAACCATTTATCTAAATCTGCTACTACTGCCCCTGTTGCATCACTGTCACCGATTAATCTCCAATTACCATCAAATTGCCTTGGCATGAATGTGCCTTTTAATTTAGCAGTTTGAGCCTTTATTTTATCTGCTGTTGTTTCATAATCTTCCTCTGCTAATTCAAATTTACCTTTATACAAACAAACATATCTATAAGCACCGTTACTCTTTTTAGATTTAAATATCAAAGCAACATAAGGGGAAGTTGTTACATCATCCTTATTTTCTACCATAACACCATTAATAAGTGTCTTGCCTAGCAAAATTGCTCTACTTGCTAAAGATAATTGATTTAATTCTATTTCTACATCTACAGAAGAAAAACTGTTTATTACTTCTTCCAAAGAATCATCACTATATTGAGGGGATGAATCTGTTTTAGGTGTTATTTTCGCTGAAACTGATCTCTCTAATTTTTTAACTGCATCATATGTTACCCCTGATATATCATCAGTTTTTAGAACTGCTATACTAAAATCTTTTAAACCTATTTGTCTACTCATTCTATACTTCCTTTCTATAATTTCTTTAAGTTGTTTTCTATTGCTTCTTTTAACCTCTTAAAAATTTTATCTTTGTTATTGCTATATGCTAATCTAACAAATTCTCTTGGATCATGTGGCTTACTTTTAGTACTTCCATATTCAACATACCAAGAATACTTTGTTTTATTATCTACATCGCCTACCCACACCATATAGCCAAATGATGTTTTTTTAACTGGACTTACTTTTAGGCTTTCTCTTAGTTTCCCTGTCCTATCTTTAAATTTTGTAGTGTTTTTCATGTCCTTCAAAACTGGCTCAACTGCTTCTTTTAAAGACTCGGCTTTTATAACTGCCCCTTCTTTTCCCAAGTTCTCTAATTTTCTAAGTAAAGTGTCTAGTCCTTCAACTTCAAAATCATTCGTACTCATATTTCCACCCAAAAATTAAACCTTAAAGCTTTATGATATATCTTTACATCATCTTCGTATAAGTCTGCTCCACTCTCATATGTGCAATTATCCAATGTTTTCATAGTTGCTTTTATGTTTTCTTTCAATGTTTCCATGTTTTGTTTGCTCCAAATATCAACTTGAATTAGATAATTTATACTTTCTGCTTCATCGTCTGAATAGTCTTCTTCGGTATCACTAACCAATATAAAAGTTACATGAGTATCATTGATATCCTTGTCATACCATCCGTAAAAGCTTTCTATTCCAAGTGGCTTAAGTAATGTTGATAATACATCATCTACTTTTTCTACAATGTCCATCTAAACCACCTCTTTAGCCTTTATTGTTATTTTTTCTTTAGTAAATCCGTAAAAATCTATTGCAATTATGTTAAATACTCTATCTTTCCAAACCACTCTGTAATCTTTAGTATTTAAAACCTCTAAATTTTTACTATATCTAACTGTAAAGTTAAGTACATTTTCCTCTCTTATTTCTAATGCTTTATATAATTCACTACCATATAAGCTATTTATAAAACACCAACAAGAATAAAAGGCATTCCATACATCAGTTGGCACACCTTTAACTTTTGATATTGTTCTGTTTTCTATTAGAATTCTATTATTCATTTTGCTTGTTTCTAACATAACATCACCTCAAAAAGAGTGGCGCTAAGCCACTCAAAAATTAGAATGATATTACATAGCAGTTTCTTGCATATCCTTTTGATACTCCAAATCTGCCTAGAACTCTTAATTTAATAGTATCATTGTTGAACCCTGCTTCTGTACTTCTTGCTATTGTTATTTCGTTTCTCTTGAAAAGTTTTACTAATTCTTTAGAATTGCACACATAAAAAGTAGCAGTTTTAGTTGCTTCTGTTGGTAATAAAGTTTCATCCACAACAACTAATTCTTTGTTATTGAAATAGTACTTTCCATTTATTTCTGTAACTAGATTTAATGGTCTTTTTTGTGCATCTTTCATATTCTTCAACAAAGAATATCCAGTTGGATTTGTAAATGTCACTAATCTAGCTTTTACTGCTGGAACAGCCTTATCTATAACTGTGTTTATGTCCTCATAGCTTCCTACTCCTGTAAATGCAACCGCATTATCCTTTATAACCTTGGTGATCCTTGCATTCTTAGTTCTAACTGTTTTTGCTGTGAAATTATTTTGTGCCAGCCCTTCAATTTCAGCTTCTGCATCATCAACTAATTCACTTGTTAAAGTATAAATTTCTCCAACCTTAGAACATTTAAAGGCTATATCAGAAGTTGTTAAAGATGAATCAGTAATATCATCACCCTCTAAAACATCCGGTAATTCAGTTTCATCTACTATAGAAACTGGCATTGTTCCCTCATTCTTTGTAACCGGGATAACATCAACATACTCTTCAAGTGATCCGTATCCTTTTTCAATTTGCATTAATTGATTTATAAATTGTTTTGGTAATACTGCTGCATTATCTGTTGTTTTTACTATTGCTCTTTCCTCTGCTGTCATTTCCTCGCCAAGTACCTTCTTGGTTATTGATCTCATTTCATTAACTTCTTCACCTAAAGTCTTTTTATTATCTCTTTGTGTTTCTAAATCTCTTTTTTCTTCTTCTTCAAGTTCTTTTGCTGCTGTTATAAGTTTCTCTAAATCTCTCTTTTCTTGTGTGGCTTTTTCAGCGTTTTCCACATCTTTAGCAGCAATATAACTTCTTATTTCTGCCTTTTTACCGTCTAATAATGCCAATAATTCTTTTAAATTCATTTTAATTCCTCACTTTCATATTTAGAAAATTGCATAAAAAAAGAACTGTTATAATTCCAGTTCTAAATTTAATAACTTAAGTTTTAATTCTGTTTCATCTTCTCTTTTTTCTTCTTCCTTTGTATCTGCTGTAATAATCTCAATTTCATCTTTTACAAATCTTTGCTCAATGCAAATTTCCTCATTGTCCCTCGCTTCTACGGAAGTACCGTAATAAGCTGGTGTTCGCGTATCATCTAATATAGAAACTTCAAACAAATCAACATCATCCAAGTACCTTCTTTCTGTTCCTGCATCACTTTTCCCCCAGCTTTGTTTATTAGCTTTAAAGCCAAATGACCAGCCGCTTAGTTTCTTGTCTTTTGCTTTTTGAATTACATCTTTATCGTAAATTCTAGCTTCTGCATAAAGTCCGATATTGTCTTCTTTAAGCTTAAGATTATCTTTAGTTGATCCTAGTTTTCTATTCCAATCATGGTTTAATAGAACAGCAATATCCGGATTTTTATTTATAGCATTTTGCCACACTCCACTTCTAACCTGTTCTACAAATGAGCCTTGCGGCGAACTCAATGCCCTGCTATCTCTCTCAACTGCATTGACATAGCCTGCTATCAAAACACTATCTTCTCTTATTTCAATTCTCAAACTATCACCTCGGTATAATTACTTAATTTATCTAAGATACTTGTAACTATCATATCTTTCTTAGTCTTGGCTTCAATCTCTGTTCCTCTGTTATCATACATATCTGATATAAGTTTCATTTGTAATAATCCTGCCAACTTAGTGGCTTTTGTGTCTATCTTGTAAGCTTCACCGACCATAGAATCGATGTAAATTTGTGATACTTCTATCAAATTAGTTAAATAATTATCTTCCTCGGTATAATCAATTTTTAGATATTCTTTAACATCATTGAGTGTCAACATTATCACCTTCTTTTTGAGTTGGTTCTTTGTTATTTTGATAACTTACATTACCTGCTAACAAGTCTTTTAATAAAACTTGACCGCTTGGTAAAGTAATTATCATATCATCGTCTATTTTCTTTACCCCCACAATATCTCTAGCGTATTCTAGGTCATAAATTCCATTCTTAACATAATTGCAAATAACCTCTGATTGTGTTTTTGCATCTGTTCGCAATAATGTACTAATATTAAACCTTATCTTGTAGCCTTTTGCACGATCCTGTGGGGTTAAAAGCTTCCAATCCATTTCCTGTTCAATCTGTTCAAAGATAATTAGCAAGCAATCTGTTAAGAATTTTATATTATCCTGTTCTTCACTTACTGCTGTATCTCTCATTATGCCAAGTTTAGAAAGTGGAACTATAAAGCTTGCTGCAATTTCTTCTTTTGATAGCTTTCTAAGTTCTGTATACTGTGCATCACTTAAAGATAAATTTAAAGAACTTACGTTATAGCCTGCTGGAACTGTGAATACTCTTCCATTATTTTGGTAGATTCTATCAAACTTATCTTGGACTTTCTTTATTTCCTTCTCTTCTTTGATATCAGAAGTCATTTGAACCACTATTTTGTTAGTAAGTCCATTACTAAACAGTTTATTGAGGTAATTTTGGCTCTTTATGCTTGTATCTAAGCTTTCCGAAAGTATAGTTCTATTAGATTTTCCCTTTATTCCATCCAGTGTAAAATCTCTTAAGATAAGTATTTCTTTATCGAAACATGATCCAATTTCGCCGTTTACGCCTTGAAAATCCCACAATATTTTATTTTGCTTAGTGCTTTTTATTAATCCAGCATCGTCTATGGTACAATTAGTTATTCTAACTGGATATAATCCCTCTATTTTGCTGCCTTGTCTATTTATAAACATGCCGGAATAACCATAATGTTTAGATAAAGCAACAAAAGTTTTGAGTGTATCAATAGCGTTCATATAAGCATTAGGTCTTAAGCTTAACATTTCGTAAAGGTAATGATCTTCTCCAAGTATTTCGCCCTTATCAGTTTTTTGTTTAACTTGCAGATTACATTTCGCTATTGATTCAGCTATTATTTTTATACAAGTAAAATAAACACTCTCTTTCATTTCCAAACCAAAAGGTGTAACATCATAACCATTCTCAAAGCTATATATAGTTTTCCATTCGTTTACGTCTGTTTCTCTTTTCTCTTGTATTCTGTCAAATATCACTGTTTATCACCTCTTTTTATTGGAAATTTAAATAAAAACACGCTGAAAAGTATTAAAATCACACCTAAAAAGTACAATCCAAGCACCAAATTTACAATAAAATTAGTGAAAACAATGATAAAAACCCCAATAAAAAAGATCGTTTCAATGATAAACAACTCATTCGAAACGGTCTTTTTGAGTAAATTATTTAGTTTTTCCTTCACATTTTCACCCCTTTTCTTACCAATCCATCTTATCTAAAGCATCAATAGCGTTGTAATGTTCCACATCATTGTCACATACTGCTAATAATAGGCTCATTAGCAATGCAATAATTCCATCTATCTTTAGTTTAGATTTTAATTTACTGTATTTAACCCCGCTTTCTGTTACTATTGCTATACAGTTCTTTGCCATAAAGTTAAATGTAGCATTATTTGCAATTATTAATCTTTCATCAGCTAATAGATTTTCAAATATATTAATTGCCTGTGTCATTGTAACGGTGCCTTGACCTAGCGGAATAACAGTCCAGTTACTTTCTAATACATTTAAAATAGTTGGAGTTCCCCAACGGTCAAACCCTAATTTTTCGGTTGGATTGTCTTCATCAAGCTTCATAATATACTCTAGTACCTCATTAAACTTTATATATCGCCCCTCAAACGCTATTAATTGTTTATCTTTAACCCAAGTTGTATATGTGTTGCCGTCTTCTTCCTCACGCTCCTGCAAAGTATCAAGCGGCGTAAATAAATGTGGGTAAACTATATACTTATCGTTGCTCTCATCGTAAAAAGTTTGTACAAATCCAGTAATATCATTCTTACTAGACAAGTCCATACCGCTCCATGCTTTCATACCTATTAACTCTTTTAGGTTTACATCTCTTAAGGCTTTATTCCATAGTTCCATATTAATAGCGTTCTTTATATTATCTGTGGCGACATGCTGATTTAAGTACAACCTTCTAAACTTAGCTTCAAAAGTTTTCATGTTTACTGCTTTCTTGGCAAGTTTAATAAAATCGTCTATCTTTTTAAATATTCCTAATGCTGGATTTGCTGCTATCCATTGCTTAACATCCATTATGTCGCAACCTTTTTCAGCTTCGTAAATATCATAGAAAAAAGTATCGTCACCGTCTTCTATATCTCCAGTTTCTAGCTTTTTAGAATAACTGTACATTTGATACTCTAAGTTTGTTTCATCTTCTCCGCTGGATGCCGTTGTTGTAGTGAACATAATTGGATTATCCCAAAGTCCCATACCTGTTATCAATTTCGAGTATGCTTCATCACTTGCATATTCATGAACTTCATCCAACACAACTATATACGAAGCGTAACTGTCTAGGTTAGAACCATCATTACTCAATACCCTTAACGTACTATTGAACTTCTTACGTTCTATCATCTTTTTGCTTTCTGTGATTTTTACATACCCCTTAAGAGTTTCATTATTCTTTATAGTTATTAATATACTGTTATATAAATTAGTAGCTTGATCTCTTGTATTAGCAACGATAATATATTCCGCTCCATAAACCGGCTCTGTAAAGAATAGATAAATCATTATCCAAGTTACTAAACTTCCTTTTCCATTCTTACGACCAATATTTAAATGTGCTTCTTTAAATCTTCTGAAACCTGTTTCTCTATCCTTAACACATAAAATAGAAGTAAGTATATTGAATTGAAATCTTAATAGTTTTACTTTCTGTCCTTTCTTGCCCTTATCTAAAGTAAGCTTACTTATAAAATCAAAAACTCGATGTGCTTCTTCAACATCAAAAAAGTATTTATCGTTGTCATACTTTTCTTGCTGCTTCTTTATAGCATGATCGAGTTTGTAATTTGTTTGATATTCTATGTTTTTTTTAATTAGTTTTAAGCTTTCTTTTAATTCTTTGCTTATCATTTAGCAATCATCCTGTCCATTTCTTCATCTACATTAGAATTAGGCTTTATTAGCTGCTTAATTTTAGATCGTGCGGCAGGGCTTAAACCAAGTTCTCTCATTGCTGACATCATTTGTTTTTGTGCATTATTAGATATTGTCACTTCGGGGTATGGTGAAGGGTACCCAGTAGAACATATATAACTATAGCCATGTTCGTCTAAAAACTTTTCTGCATTTATCCACTTTTCATAGTTCTTACAGTAGACTTCTAATAATGCAAGGTCTTTGTCTGTAAAATCTTTGCACTCTTTTTCTATTAACTTGTACATTCTTTTCCATTCTTTTTGACCTATTGTCCCTAAACTTTCTGGTGCTTTTTTTGCCATCCTACCACTTCCTTTCAAACCACCCCTTGTAAAATATTGCGAAATAACTCACGCTAGATTACCATTGCGACTTCCGCAACACAAAAATTAAAGAGTCACCCTCCCCCGGGTATTTAATTTACTTTTCCGAAAATCATTCCAATAAAAAATAAACATAATAAAAAGCTATTGAACGCTGCAATAGACTTTAACTTCTTAATATCATTTCGTTTGATTACATATCGTACATCCATCACTGTACTTATAGTCGCTATTACTGCCATTGCCTTTATAAACATAGTATCTCTCCTTCCATTCTAAAGCCAATATCTTAGTTTGTAAGCAAGCTGGCTTAAATCACTGTCATGAGCAAAAGCTACTATGCTTATGTCCTTACATGCTTTTAGTTTAAGGGTATCATCATAAGCGTTGTTATAGTATTCTTTCTTATAATCAAAGTTATCTGTAGGATTTATTATTAGCTCTCTACCTTTGCTATTTGCATTGACAACCACTACTGCTATATACTTACTTTTATTATCTATAGCTATGTCTATCATGTTCAATAATGATTCTTTATAATTCATTCTCTTACTCTCCTTAATAATATTCTTCATTAAACTTCTCTACTGCTGAATACAATATCTTTTTCATTTGTTCCTTTTCCTTCTCACCATTGTTATATTCAACGTGTGTTCTTTGGTGGCACTTACTACATAAGCATATTAAGTTGTCTTCATCTAATCTTAAATCATATCTATCGCTTAATTCCTCTATATGATGTGTTGTACTACATTCATTTATTTTACTTCTATTTGTTTTATTTCTTACCCAACATATTACACACATACCAAAGAAATGTCTTTTTATGGTTTCACTTAGATTTAGCCATGGACTAGAACTGTAAAAGTCTTGGTATACTTTCTGTTCTGCATCATGTCTGCGCTTATTCTGATACACTCTATATCTTTCTTTTTCTTCTTTTGCTGCTCTCTTAGCATGATACTCACAATACTTTGTATCTTGATCTACTATCTTTATACAATTTCTATAACTGCATTGTTTTAATATTGGCATTTTATTTACTTAATAATAATATTTGTTCTGCTAAAACCATTAAGAAAATTGCTATTGCTACACAATAACTTGCCCTTTCTGTTGCATCATAACTTTTTATTAATTCTTTAGTCATTGTTATTATTACAAGTACAGATATGAATAATAAAATTAATTCTAAAATAAACATACTATCTCTCCTTTAACAAAATACTTTATTAAAATAATCTACACTGTAAAAACATATTTCATTTGGCTTTATACTTACTATTATAAAGTTATGATTTTTCCTTAGCTTATTCCATTTTTCATTTACTTTTTCTATGTCTGTTTCTGTATGTGTTGACATATAAGACTCCACAAAGTCACGTTTAGTCCATATCTCAAATTCTGTACCATATAGTTTTTTCTTTATAGGATGCTTATTTTCTAATTCCAAAAGTGCTGAATATTTTCTGTCCATAGCTTTTAATTGCTCAATAATTCTTCTTCCAGTTATTAAAAATTTCATCTTTTTTCCTCCTTATATTATGTAACATGCAACAATACTCACACCCTTGCTAATTCTTTTTGATGGTGATTGCTGCATGACATACCTATGTGTACTATATGTGTTTAGGAAGATTTCACCTTCCTTTTATAAATTATTTTTTATTGGTATGTATTTACTATTGTTCGTGTTTATGTCAAAATTATCGGCTTTTTATTTTCCTTTATCCTCCTATTGTTCGCACTGGTTAGAACATTACTATTTTTATGCAACAAAAAAGCACCTAGCAATTAACTAGATGCTTTAATCTAATAAGGAGGGGTTCAATGAAATAATCTTACAATATCTATTTTACCTTACTTTTATGCTTAAAAATCCCAACTTTGTACCACTTTTGTACCACTTTTTTTAAAGTATGACCATTGCCCCAAATCTTGTATTATCTCTTCTCTTTTTCTATATGCTGTAGTTCTAGCACCTTGGAACATTTCTATTGCTATCCAATCCATTGACTTTTGTTCTCCATACTTCCATTCCAGGAACCTTTTATTTTCTTCGTTGAGCATTTCTATATTGCTTCTCATGTCTTCCTGTTCTTCTTCTATTGTTCTGATCCTGCAATTTGTCTTTTGCATCTTCTTTATTTTATTTATTCTCTCTTTCTCTAACTTGTCTATATATTTTATTGTTTCCCTCTCTGCTTCACTTGTACCAGTAGAACTACTTTGTATTTTCTCTCTGCTGTAGTCCACTCCTAAATTGGTGTAGGTATCTAGGCTCATGTGTTTAAGTTCTACTTTCTCTTTTGATATTGCTTCTACTTGCTTATATAGTAATACTACTTTTCTTTTAAGCTTTTCTATTAGCTTTATATCCCTATAGTATTTATATAACCTTGATTCTATTTTTCTAAATTGCTCTTTATCCATTTTACACCTCGCTTGATTTTAGAATCACTTCAATTTACTTTCTGCTTATTAATATTATTGTAATACTTTACACTTATAGTAAAAAAGTGTACAATGTTTTTGTACAGCTTGCTTGTACAAATTGTCATTTTATTATCTCTCCTTTTTATTTTTTAAATTTATTAATAATTTTAAAAAAATAAAAGGGGGGTGAGTTTATGGTTGAATTTACTTTAACCGTAAAGATTGATGTAGTAAAGCTATTAACTACTGGATTTATAGGCGGTGTGTTGGCAGGTATTCTTGCTAATATGGTTTGTAAATACATAGGGCTTTAGTACATGCCAAGGTTGGCTGTTTTGCCTTCCTTGGTTTTTTATTTACCGTCGCCCTTGTATTAGCTACATTTTGCCTGTTATTCAACTTCACACACTCTAAAATCTGCTTTGATTTCATACCCTGTACAATATAATCCTTCTTCTTCCTGCTGTTCCCTTTCTGTACACTGATAAGTTGTCAAAGCGAGCTCACCTTTACATTTGCATGTCCCTAACTCTGTACCCTCTATTACCTTGTCACACACCCAAGCATTATCTTTAACTACTGCTGAATTATATTTACATGTTAACCAACTACATAACATTTTCTAATTCTCCTTTGCTCTTGGTCTATTTTTAATCTTTTCTAAGTGCTTAGAATACCCTAATGTGATCTCGTCCGCTGGTATGCCTAATTCAATGTCTAATATTCCTAGATATACTTGCACTACGTCCCAAAATTCCTCAATCGCGTTTTCCTTGTCCTTTTTCTCTAAGGCTGTCATAAACTCTCCATGTTCTTCCGCCAGCTTTGCATATTCCTCTGTTTCTGTTATTCCTGTTAAGTCTATATTCTTAAGTTCTACTTTTCTTCGTTTGGCTGTTAATGGTGATCTCTTTTTTAAGTAAACAATTCTCCACTGATAATAATAATGTTTTGCTGTATCTGGACTTATTCCAAAATGTTTCGCTAACTTTTTAATTCCTTCTTTAGATTCCAGCTTATTTTCATATGTTTCTCGATGTTCTTCTAAATACTTCATTACTTTTTCTGTCTGCGTTGTGTTATTTTCTTTTCCGTATCTTCTATCTAATCCTTGCTTTATTGTCTGCGGAGTTTTTTCAAATTGTTTAGCTATTACTATATACTTGGCTCCGCTTTCTCTTAATTCCTTGGCTTTTTCCCAATCCTTTTCTGTCATAGTTTTCATTATATCCACCCTAATTCCTTAAAATCTCTTGCTCTGCCTGCTTTTACTCTTAACCACTCTTTGTCTTTCTTAAAAGTTAATAATGTTTCTCTTGGCTGGCATACATCCGCAAAATTAAAACTTTCTTTACTAGCCAACTTTTCATACTGAATAACAATATGATGTGGATATATAGCCACAACCTCACCGACTTTTACATTTGGTCTTGCTATTTCTGTTCTATTAAGTCTTACATTCTCTATTTTTACTTTACAACCTATATACATAAATTCACCCTCTCATTAATTTTCTTTTATTCCTTTTAAGATGTGTGTTATAACATCAACTGTCCATCCATTCCCTAGACATTTATACCTTTGTGTATTACTTATTCCTTCTGTATAATTGTCCGGTAATGTTTGCAGCCTTTCACATTCTACTGGAGTTAACTTTCTAAACCAATCTGATGTAACCTTGCAATAATTAAAGTTTGTTGCTGTAAGACAATTACTCTTTTCAATCATTAATCGTCCACGCCTTGTTTTTGACTTTATGAAAGTTAAATCTATACATTGACCTTCTGAAACCTCAACATAGCCTTTTTTAGTTGCTTCTGGAATCATCCAAACAATTTGTCTTTTGCTTTTAGTTAAATATGTTTTAACATTAGTTCCTTTAAAATAATTTGCATCTAAACAATATGCTTTGTCCTGATCCACATCACCATTTTCTAATATAGATTCTAGTAATATTCCTTTATCTTCTGGAACTTCAACGTCAGGTATATTTGTCCAATATAACCTATCCCTTTTCTGCGCTGACACCAAACTTGAATTTATCCTTATTGGCTGTACTCCTAAATAGCTTGAGATAATATCTCTATATTCTTGTTTCATACATACATTTTCAAGTAAGAAATGCTTAGGATTAAGAATTTCTAATACTTCTACGTATTCAAAAAATAATTTACTTCTTGGATCATTAAAGTTTAATTGCAATCCTGCTTTTGAAAACCCTTGACATGGACTTCCACCAATAATCAAATCTATTTTATTGTTTTTTAATTCTAAAATTAATTTTGCGTACTTATTATTTTTTAAAATAAGCTTTTTTAATACTGACATCTTAGCTTTTAAGAACCTTTTTAATTTAACTACGTCACCTAATTGAATATTATCTGGATAATTATTTTTAGTAACAGATATTGCATTTTTATCAATTTCACTTGAATAATATTTATCTACTTTTATTCCTACTCTTTCTAAAGCTACTCTCCCGCAGCTTATACCGTCAAATAGACTTACTATAATCATTTTTACCTCTCATTTGATTTTCATATGAGAATAGAGAAGTATAACAATAAAGCTTTTATTCTCTATTCCCTATTTAGTTTTTATTCTCTGTAGCAATTATAAATTTCTATAGATCATTTGATGCGTTGCATCTATACCCACACATTTCTTCGCATCCTTTACAACATTTCTTATCGCAATCTTTATCTTCACAAAGTTGCATAGTCCATACTGCCCAATAATGTGTACATGGATATTTACTATCGAATAAACATTTATCTCTTCCAAAACCTTGATCCAAGAAATTTTGCTGCCCTTTTTCTTGTTTCATATCTCTACCTTCACCCTTTCTACAAGCTAAGTATTAAAAAGGTATATCTCCATCGTCAACTGGTGTCATGTCCTCACCGAAGCTATTTGTATTGCCTTGATTTTTCTTTGATCCATAAAACTCTACATTCTCTACTACTGCTTCTAGTGTATAATGCTTAACTCCATCTTTTTCATAACTTCCGCTCTGCATCCTTGCCTCTATCTGTATACCTTGTCCTTTAATGAAGTTATTGGCTATAAACTCCGCTGTCTTTCCAAATGCTACTACTGGAATAAAGTCAGATTTATATTCATCTGTTCCCTTTTCTTTAAACTTTCTCTTACTTGCTATTGTATTTTTTAATACTGCTGTTCCTGTTCCTGCTACAAATTGTAAATCTATTTCTTTTACTAGGTTTCCATTAACTATATATTTATTCAACTTCTTCCCCTCCTAATGTTTTCATTTCATCATGTTCAATTTGTGGCACTTCTTTAATCTCCTTTATAGAATCGTTTATAAGCTGTAGTTTTTCCTTAATGACATTTATATCGTCATTAGTCCTTAAAATGTCCTGTGGAATGAATTTCAAAGCACCTTCAAAGTTCCTACAGTATGCTACTACTTTATAAACTTCTTTGCCTATATTTTCTTGCTTAGTAAGTCTGCTTTCTTCTATTACCTTTTTAGACTTAACTATGAATTGTAAGTTATCTGTTTCTATTAGATAATCTCCTATATTAATTTTCAATCAATCCACCATCCTTATTTAGATACATATCATGGTAAGTTACACCTACAGCATAAGCTTGCCAAATATCTTTTTTAAATCCATAAAACCACTCTGGATTTTTCTTCGTTCCCTTGCCTTTATTACTAGCATTAGGTGCAAACCTATCGATTAAAGCTTGAATAATATTACTATCTTTAGCTTTCATACTGCCACACAAATTCATTTTTTCATCTTTGCGGTAAATATAAGTTATATCAGAAATTCCCCACTCACTATCTATATTTTTTAGAGTTTCGTAAAATCTGCCTATCCACACGCAAGTTTCGAAAACTGTTGCCCCTACTGCCATTCCATAACTAGCTACCATTTCTATAGCTGCATATTTAATGTCATAGTTTGCATATAGGCTCCTTAAATAACCCAGCAAGGCTTTATTTTCAATCTTTGCAAATTTTACAGGTTCTAAATCTTTTTCTCTTATTAGAACATAAGCACTTTCTATATTTCCTGGATCAATTGCTAGTATCATTTTTTCCTTTAACTCCTCCTGCAACGTTCTATATTTTTTATTCTTTCATCCACTAATTGTTTAACTATTGGCTTTAATTGTTCTTTTAACCACTCAACTTCTTCCTTTGTCCAGCATTTGTGGAGTATATCTCCTATTTCTATTTCAGCCTTTGCTTGATTAAATTCTAGCTTTCCATCTTCTCTATTTAGCACTTTAAACACTTCCTTTTGTAGCTTTGGCAATCCTTACACTTGCATTTCTTATTATCTAAAGAACACCTTTCATTCCTGTTGTATAAACAAGTTTCCTTTGATAGTTCTATCCCTGCTATATAGTTTTTAAATTGAGTTATAGCTTCTTTAAATTCCATGTTTGCCCTCCTATTGATTATTCATTTCACTTCTTAGCCAAGTTAATTGGCTTCTTATGATCTCAATTTCTAGCCTTATATTCTCCGTTGCACTTATTGCCGTAAAATAAGCACTTTCAGCTATATCACTTTTTAGTTTTAATTCTGCTACCTTCTCATTGCCTTTTGTTAAATCTGCTATTAAGGTAACTGGATATTTCTCTGCTTTTAGTCTTAATATCTCCTTAGCCTTTGCCACTCTGTAGCTTTGTTCTGCTTCTGCTTTCTCTCTCCCTAGTTGCTTTTGTTCCTCGTTCTTTTTTCCCAACTGGCTAACTAGGTTTTCCATTCTATTTATTAAACCCTGTGGATTCATACTATATCTCTTTAATTTCTTTTAAAATTTTTGCTATTATTCTGTCGTACTCTTCTAAAAGTACAGTTTTAATTTTTACTATTGTTTCTTCGTTTACTAGAAGCTCTTCCCCTCTTATTAGTACAAAGCAATCACCAGATGGTATATCTTCAATCCTTTCTCTGTAGCTTTCTGCTGTTTTAAGTTGCTTAATTAAACAATCAAACTTTTCTATTCTTTCTTTAATACTCATTTTTATTGCTCCCCTTCTAAAATTAATTTACCGCCTAGACAGGCTTTTATTATTTCTAACCTCTCATAACCCTTTGAACTGTATTCAACCGTTTTTAACAGCCTTCTAACATTCTGTATAGATATTTCCAAACCTTGCCTTATATCTTCCTCGGTTAGATATTCTTTATCAAAAACAGCTTCTAAATAATTTTGAAATTCTAACTTTAATTTGTGGTCTAATGCTTTATTAAAATGAACTCCTGTTTTATGATCCCTATGGTGTTTTCTGCATAGGTAAATATGGTTTCTCTTGCAATTCTCTAGTGGCTTGCATTGGCTCCTAAAAACTATATGGTGCTTTTCTATGCCTTGCCAAGTTCCACATATTTCACAATAATGTTCCACTTTCTCACCTCAATCTATAATTATTTTCCTTTCCTTCTACTTCAATTTCATAATCTTTACACATTTCGTGTACTCTGCTGCCTATTGCTTCGTCAAACTCTAATAGCCTTTCTATGGAAAATTCCGTACTTACTATCATAGGTAAATTATTGAGGTACCTATAATTGATTAACTCAAACATGATATTAATATCTGTTTCATTTATCTTTCCTTTGTATAGATCATCCAGGAGTAAAACTTCGGCTGTTTGATACTTGCTTAAGGTCTTTTTATAGTTTTCTTCATCCACCATGTTTTGTTTTAAATTTGTGATTATATCTCGATAAGGCATGTAAACAACCCTTATACCTTTTTTAAGAAAGTTATTAGCCAGTGCTAAGGCTATATGAGTTTTACCACTTCCAGGATTCCCACACAACAATATACTGTTTTTTCTTTCTTTTCTTATAGTGTTAAAGCACCTATAGTAATCTATAGCCTTATCTTTCATTTCTTTAGCTTTAGTTGACCATTCTTCAAAATTAGTGAATGTCTTATCTAAGTTGTCAATATTTATACCACTAGCGTTCCATAGCCTTTTAAGTTTTTCTCTTTCTTGGCATTTGCAAGGAGTGAACAAAGGTTGAGAGTGTTCTTGAGGTGTCATTATATATCCTAAGTCCTTGCATAAATCACACTTATATTGGATCGTCGCCCCCTGTTGCTTTTGGTTTCCATTCGCTTGGCTTGACATTGTATTTTTTCTTATCTGCTCCAGTATTCTGTCCAGTGCTTCCATAGCTTCCCTCCTTTAATGGAAATATCCCTTGCCAACAATTAAAAATACTTTGTTCTAATATTTTTATCTGTATAGATTCATCTTTGGATAGTTCATTTAATTTATTTATCATGCTTTTCAGCGCTCGGTCTGTAACTGGCTTCTTAATCTTTTCTCGCATCTTCATAAAGTCTATTATTGTTTTTATCAAATCTTTGTTTTCTGTAAATTCTCGAATGTATATATACTTCTTATCTTCTTTATCATTCTTTTCATTCTTTTCATTCTTGTTTGTGTCGGTCAGTGGCTTTTCAGTGGCTTTTCTGTGGCTTTTTACTGGCTTTTCTTGAATAATTGTATCTTGGTAAACACTGTAATTCACTACGTTTACGATGGTTTTTTTGTGGTCGGTTTTATACGTAATCATTCCATCACTTTGAAGCAAATCTAAAAAACGCTTTGTTTTATCTCTTGACCATTTCCACCGCTCGCTTAGATGCCTTATTGAAAGTATTCTCTCGCCTCTTTTGCACTCTACTAAGCCACCATCAAATAATATTTTTTTGTCCTCATGATTAACCATTAAAAGTAAGTCAACCCAAGCTTGACCTCTGCTAAATACATCTTGTGTCCATAGAGGGTTGTTTGTTATTCCTCTATGGAGTTTTATCCAACCCTCTGCCATGTCCTTCCTCCTAGAATGGTATTAGTATTCCTGTCGTTTCAAGTTGTTCCAATCCCCTATCAATGTCCTCTATTAAAAGCTTGTCATTTTGTTTCTTAGCTTCAACCAATAGAAATTCCAAAAATTCTTTTACATTTTCTTTAACCCAATGGTCCATTTAAACCCTTCCTTTTCCAATTACTTTATACTTATAACCATTATCATTTAAGAATTTGCTTAAGGCTGCTATTTCTTCCCTAGTTCCTTCGGTTCTTAAATTTACGAAATATACTATTTCTTCCTTTGCCTTTTCTATTGGTTTAGGTTGAATAACTGGCGTTGTCTTAACTTCCAGCTTAATTTCTTCTTTTATTTCTTCTTTAGGTTCAACTTTTGGAGGATTTTCAGCTTCATAGATCATTTGTGCTCTTTGATTTACAGCTTGCAATATAGTTGATAAAGGTTGATTAGAACTAATATATCTTTCAAAATCTTCAAGTTTTAGTTTTTTATTAATGTTTCTATTAGCACTTTCTAAAGCTGTTTCTATTGCTGCTTTTCTCTCTGCCCTTTGTTGTTCTTCCCTGTCCTGTTCTTGCTTTAAAAATTTTGCTCTAAATTCTATATCCTCTTTAACTGCCTTTACACTTCCATTAAGCACTAAATATTTATCTACTATAGTAAGCTTACTAGCATAGTTTCCATTTAACTGGTGGCTTTCTATAGCTTCTTTGATAAGTTCTAAAGCCTTGTCTTTCTTTTCCTCTCTGCGCTTATTATCAAATACAGAAATTCCATTTTTAATAGGCTGCTCCGCATTTTCTATAAGTCCTATTAATTCTTTGCATTGTCCCTCAAAAGCTTTGATAGGCACTTCCATTTCTTTTTTTACATCTTTTCTATAGGTGTCTATCTTAATTCGGATTCCTGCAAGTTCTTTTTGTGTTGCTTTACAATCTTGCAATGTGTCCTCTGTTACTATAATTCCTTTGTACTTCTCCATGGTCTGCACCAAGGATTGCTTAACTTCCTCAAAATTCATTGTTACTATTGGTAGTTGTTTGTTTAATTCAATTTCTTTCATTTCTAAATTGCCCCTTTCAAATCATCTTCTATTTTTTTCATTTTTTTATCTAGCATATTTATACACTCGTAAAATGCTATGTTTGTTATGTCTTCAATACTCTTTACTTTTCTCCATTTCAAAAAGTCAACTTCTTTGGTACCTGTTTTTTCTATCAAATTTTTTAATGTCTGAACTTTACTTGAATCTATCTTTTGCATACCCTCAACGGCTTCTTTATCTTCTTCTAGCTTGTTCAGTAGATCACTTTCTGATATTTCAAACGCTGACATATATAAATACCTTCTGGCATAAGTCTGTGTTCCTCCTACATTCTGCATTTGGTTACACCCTTTTAATTGAGCAATAGCAACCGGAGTTGAAAATTCTATTTTTGAATTTAAGTCCTCGGTGTCTATAATTGTTAGAGTTGCTTTTTCTATTCCAAATTGGAATAAGGTACATAAGTTATTATTTTTAGCAACCTCGTTAACTGCTGGTAAAAAGTCTGAAAGTTCTAGGTACTCATAATTTGAATATTCATTTTTACCAGTGGCTTTAATTTTTTTGTTTTGTATCTCAACTCTGCATTTCTGCAACTTTTGATATATATTTAATTTAACTTCTGTCAATTTGAATTACCCCTTCCATAGTGATATAATAAATTTGCGTTTTATTTTTGGTTAGGCGGTTAATATATCTATTAACTGCTTATCCATTTTTCTCATTTTGCGAGAAATGGAGCCTTGTCTCATTCCTACTATTTCGGCAACTTCTCGTTGTGGAATGCCTTGTAATATACATTTCTCGAATATAGTTCTATTTATTTCATCTAAACTCGCTTTGAATTTATCTAACATAGCATTTAAAATGCTTTCATCTTCGAAACTTTGTTCATGGATGTAATAATCCATCGGAGAACTGCTGTCTTTATCTTGCTTAGATTCATTCAAACCCTCATAGAAACTAAAAGGTGTAGGCTTATGAACTCTATAAGTTCCTCTTTCTGCCTTTGAAGCTATAAAACCAGACATATCTCTTATAGCTGATTTTATTGTTCCGCTTATATAAAAGTAAGCAAATGTAGAAAATGCAGTGCCTTTGCTTGGATCATATCTTCTCGATGCTATAGTTAAACCAACCATTCCATAACCTATTAAATCATCATATTCCATTAAGTTTTGTAACCACCTGTTTTTCTTTACATATGAATAAACTAAACCTAGATTGTTTTCTATTAACTCATTCATTCTTTTTCTACCTCTATACCTGTTATTGATTTGAATTTATCATTATCAAAGTTAGGTATATTTTCAATAACTTCTTTTTCTCTTGTGGTTAGGCAGCCCCACATATTTTTGCATGCTTCTCTAAATGTAAACTCTTTAAGATAACCGCCTGTAGTTTTATAAGAAGGATGTTTCTCTTTTTCTTCGTCTGTCATATTTTCTTCATATATCCAAACTGTAGAGTTAAAATTCCAAGCTAATATACTGCAAGCTTCGCTGTTTCTCCATGCGTCGAATGTCATATCTGTTTCTTTATCAAATATCTTAAGTTTTTCTTGTTTGGTAGAAAAAACATTGCTAGATCGGTTAGTGCTATTCCAGTCACCACTATTCCTGTCACCACTATTCCTGTTACCACTATTCCCGTTACCACTATTCCCGTTACCACTATTCCTGTTACCACTATTCCAGTCACCACTATTCCTGTCACCACTATTCCAGTCACCACTATTCCAGTCACCACTATTCCTGTCACCACTATTCCTGTTACCACTATTCCCGTTACCACTATTCCCGTTACCACTATTCCTGTTACCACTATTCCTGTCACCACTATTCCTGTTACCACTATTCCAGTCACCACTATTCCCGTTACCACTATTCCCGTTACCACTATTCCTGTTACCACTATTCCTGTCACCACTATTCCTGTTACCACTATTCCAGTCACCACTATTCCTGTTACCACTATTATTTAAGCCTGTGCAATCTTTGCCAGTGTTAACTATAGTTAATAACTCTTGCCAGCTTATTTCTCTAACTATTCTCAATTCATCTGTAACAGATTTATCCTCTCTAGTTTCTACATGTCCTACTGCTTCAACTTCTGCGACTTTGTTGTTGCTGTTAAAACTGTAGTAATTAAAACAATCACTAGCCTTTTGGCAAAAGTGAAATCCTGCTCCACACATTTCGATATTTCCTTCATGTTTAAAAGTCTTACCTACCTCGTATTGATATTCCCTACATGTCCAATCATTTTCAAATACTTTAAATCCTTTTATCATTTTGAATCCTCCTAAAATTTAATTTTTTATTTATTTTTCTTATTTTCATCTGTCAACACTATTGCTACACTTGCTATCCCTGCTACGGCTGCTGCAAATGGTGTCCACGCTATTACTGCCATAGCTGCTAAACCACCGATTGCGAACAATTTATACTTGTCCATTACTTCGCCCTCCTTATTACTCTATCTACTAGAAAACTAACTCTATAAGCGAACAATGCTTTTTCTCTTAAATACTTTCCGTATTTCTCTACATCTTCCATTGACTTACTTGGATATGCCTTTCTTAGTTCCTCGTTAAGGTTTTGCTTAATAATTTCCAACATAATCATCCCCACCTATTTGTAAATTTTAAAAGTTATAGTTTCTAAAACCATTAACATTAAAAGCCATACTGTACTATAAAATACATTCGTTCTTATTTCTTTTTTGCAACTTTTAGTCATGTTCACACCTATATGGTTACTTGGCTATTTAAAAGTGTTATTTCTTCTTGTAATACCAGTGGTGCTTTATATGCTTTTACTATCTCGCAAGCACGATTTAATTGTGATCTTTTGATTGCTTCGTACCTGCTTACTCCGAACTCTCGCCTTAATTGTTGTTGTAAGTCTGAATATACTTTACTTCTTAGCCATTTTTCATTGTAGGCTTGGCTCTTATATCCTCCTAGTTCTCTAGTTGCTACCTTTTTAACTAATGCTTGGAGCTCTTTGCACTCTACATTAAACAACGGAATGTTATTTTCTAAATGATCCATTTTATTTTCTATATTCCCTAGTTTCTTTTCCTGTTCTTCTATTGCTGCGTATTGAAGTCTTAGCAACTCCAAAGGTGCTAATTGTTTTTGTGGTTGTTGTAATTGCTGTTCCATTACTGCAAATTTGTCCATATATTTATCTGTAAATAAGTTTCCTTTTGTTCCAGTAGTCTTATGTGCTAAAAACTCACAACCTCTTTTAGTAATTTGATATTCTTTATTAGATTTACCGCTTGTATCTTTGTAAGTTCCTTCAACCCAATATTTACTGAGACCAATTTTGGACTTAGTTAAATCTTCATTGATTCCTTCTATTTTTCTTAATAAATGCTTATGATCCATTTCCATCATTCCAGCTACTTCTCTGCTTGATAATTTGTTTTCTAATTTTTCCATTTTAATCACTCCTTTTTATATTTGCTGCCCCTTGCAATATTTTTTATAAATGATAATATTTAGTAATGGAAGGGGGGTGTTTTTTCATGGACTTATCTGTTTTTGACCAAAATTTAATATCAGAATTATCTAAAAAATATGTTTTTGAAACTTTTGACTTTTCTAATAAAACCGCCACAGAATTATTAGAAAGTTACCAAAAAACATTTGAAGAACTTAAGGCGAATATTTTAAAAAGTGAAGATTACCAATATAGCGCATTAAGTGGTTTAGATAATATGGAACCCTAGTTACTTTTTGATCTACAATTTTTAAACTTACAAAGTTTAATACAAACATTTAATATTGCTGTGGCTCTAAATACATTTATTCCGTTTAGATTTTCTATAATTTTTAGAGCCACTTCAAGTTCATCTGCTTCTAAAATTTCACTTTCATAAGCATTTTCTGCTAACCTCTCTAAAAATTTTCTATCCTTTTCTGATAATTGTTTTTGATTTTCCATACTCATTACTCCTTTTTTTATTGGTTTAAGAATCTTTGCAATTCTGTTTCTGTAATCTTATAAATCCCAATTTTAATTGCTTTTAACTCTCCGCTTTCTATTAATGTGTAAATTCTTTTAATACTTGTTTTAAGCATTTTTGACACTTCTTTAACTGTATAAATATTTTCCATACTAATTATCCTTTCTAAATTTTCTAACTGTATTGTGAAACTCGCATGCTTCTAATAAATCCTCCGCACTACATTGATACGTTTGTAACATTTTTATCACAATAGGTATCGGTGGCAATCTGTTAGAACACTCATATTTCCTATAAGCCGATTCACTAATCCCAAGCTTTTTAGCAGTTTGAGTAGCACTCATTTTGCTCATCTTCCTTAAATCTCCGAATGTTTTTCGTTTCATGTTTTGAACCTCCTTACAGTTATTATAATATCACCCACAGTGATATTTTCAAAACCTTAGTATCACTTTTATCACATCGTTGACAAAAATAGGCTTGTTCGATTACTTGGTTTATATCATTTGCTTTGAATTATTAAGTTTCTCTTTAATTTTGTCACACAATGTGATATAATCGATAAAAAAGTATATGTTTTGAGGTATTAATATGAAAGGTGAAGTGTTAAAAAAACTAAGAGATAGTAAGCATTTAACGCAAAATCAACTTGCAAAAGAATTAAATATTTCTGGAAGTAGCATAAGAATGTATGAAACTAATAAAAGAACTCCTACTTTAGAAACTGCTAAAGCTATAGCAGAATTTTTTAATGTTACTGTTGAAGATTTGGATGATATTGATTGTATAGAAGGAAATGATAAAGCTTCTCTAGCTGTTGTAGATAAATTAATAGATAAACTAATAGAAAGTAATATTATCACTGATGTAAATAATATAGATCCCGATACAGAAGAACTTATCGCATACGCTGTTAAATTACAAATAGACAAAAAAATAAAAGAAAAAAGCTAGCTTTTACTAGCTTTTTTCTTTTCTGCAACATAATTAATTATGGTTTGAATATCTTCTTCTTTTAATTGTTTAATTTTTTTAAATTTTAATAACCTCTGCCTTAACATAAAAGCACCCCCAAAGTTGCGTTACAAATATATTACAACTATAGGAATGCTTTTACAACACTCGATGTGACTCACATCTTGTCGAATACGTCACATTTCTAATACTATAACGGTTCTGTTGTACCTGGATCATTACTAAAACAAACTATTCTAGTTGCAGGATTCACAACTGTAAATGTACACGCTAGCATTAATCCAGCTAAAAGTATTGATATTTTCTTCTTCAATTCCAACACCACCCTTCATTTCTATAATAACCCACGTAATTTATCGTCGCAAGAAAAACTTTTCACTATATTACTTATCATTCTTACATCTATCGGCAAGTTACATTTTTTCAATATTATTTCTAAAATTTTATATGAATATGATTCGGACTTACTAAAAAACGGGAAAATATAATTATACATTTTTACCACTTCTTTTTCATTGTTCATTTTGCTAAGTAAGTATGCTACATCTGCAAATGTGTTAAAAACATTTTCTTCCGTATCTTTTTTAGCAATTTGTAAAATCATTTTATTGCTTAATACATTATATTTGTACCAGATTCTAATATTACTTATATTTGCACACGCTTTATCAATATATTTCTCTGCAGTTTTGTAATGATGTAATAATGTATATATATAAGTAATACTAGCATAAGTGTTAGCTTTTAGATTCTCGTCATTAGTTCTGCGAACTATTTTGCAATATATGTTTAATGCTTCATCATATTTTTTTAGCATAGTTAATGTATTAGCTTCTAAAGTCAATACTGTTTCTATATTTTCTTTGATTTTTAACTTTTTAATTAATTCGAGTATTTGCAAAGTCTTGCTATAATTTTTTTCTTCATAATATGCAACTCCTAAATTATAATAATAAGACAGTTTTTTCTTTTCGTCTTTTATTATCTCGATATCGTATTGTATTAACTTACTAGTATCAATTACATTTTTATAATCTCCTGTTGCATAAAAAGATTTAATTAACAATAAAAAATTATCTATTCTTTCATTGCTATTAAGATTTAGATGAATTAATTTAAGACAATTTGTTTTTATTAAAGAACTGCTTGTATATAAATCTTTTCCTAACTTTTCATTTGCTTTCATTAACATATCTTTTTGTTCTTCTGGTACAATAAATCTAAGAGCATTTTCAAATTCCTCTATTGTTTTTTCATTATTTATATCTAAATTTGCAAGGATTTCTTCAACATCGCAAGCCACTATCCCCATTAAAAAATCGGAATTTATTGCGTAATCTAAGATTATGCCTTTTTGCCTTTGCACTTCAACTGCTTTATTGGCTAACTTTATTGCTTGCCTGCGTTTTAATTTATTCTGTCCATTTTCTAACTTACTCACAGCAGTTCTGCTTAGCCCTTGGCAAGCTAATTCTTCTTGTTTTATTTTTAAATCTTTTCTTATTTGCTTAAGTCTAGTCTCCATAGCTCTCCCCCAACCACAGTATTTTTTATTTATTCAGTTTACTTATTCCATATCAATATATTACCATATAGGTTATACACTCGTCAACACTGTGGCAAAAACTTTTTGCAATTTTATTTTCGTAAACAACTTGCTTATAAGTGTATATAAGTGTATACTGAAATTGCAATGATATTGAGGTGATATAATGGCTATTGCGGAGAACAAAGACAAAATCATGGTTGTTTCAAAAAAAGCAACAAAGGACAAATTAATAGAGTTAGCGGAAAAGGATGGAAGAACTTTAAGTAATTTTTGCAATATGATTTTTGAAAATTACTTATCCGAGTTAGAAAAAGCCACTAAATAGTGGCTTTTTATTTCCAAGAAGGAGGAAAAATGAAAGGTGCTGTAAGGAAACGTGGTGACACATGGAGTTACTATTTTAACCTAGGATTAATCGACGGGAAACGTAAAAAGAAAGAAAAAGGAGGTTTTAAAACAAAAAAAGAAGCCGAAAAGGCTCTCCGTGATGCAATAAGCGAATTTGAAAAAGGATATATTGAGCCTACTAAAGTTAACTTTACAAGTGTATCTACACAATGGTTAGAGGAATATATAAAACCTCTTAGAAAAATAACGACATATAGTAGATATAAAGAAATGAATAAAAAATATTTGATTCCCTATTTAGGTTTTAAAGAAATAAATAAAATAACCGCTTTAGATATAGAACGAATGTTACTAGATATAAAAAAGAATAATATTAGCGATACTACTTTGCAAGGAATATATACGCTTTGTAATTCCATATTTGAAAGAAGTATAAAACTGCATCTGATACAAAACAATCCCTGCAAAGGCGTTGAGCGACCACAGAGAAATAAAAAACAAACCGATGTATTAGAAGTTGAAGAAATACCATTATTAATTAAAACTTTAGATTTAGAAAATGAATATGATTATATGTTTTATGTAGCTTTTAGATTAACCTTAGAACTAGGTCTTAGGCGTGGAGAATTAGCTGGGTTGACTTGGGAAGATATAAGCTACGGAGAAAATGTGGTATCCATTCACAATAATTTAATTTATAACTACGGACACACTTACATGGAAACTACAAAAACAAAAGGAAGTACCAGAACTATTTATGTTTCAAATGAACTTTTAGAGATGTTAACTCAATTAAATAAAAGGCAAGAATTCAAAAAAAATGAATACGGAGAGTTCTATGAAAATAATATTTTTAATGATAAAAGTTATGATCTAGTCATGAGGTGGGATAATGGAAAATACATTCACCCTATGTACTACACTAATAAAATAAAAAAGGTTGTAGCTGCTGCTGGAATAGATAAAACTATTCGTTTTCATGACTTAAGACATACTAATGCGACTTTATTAATTCAACAAGGTGTGGATTTTAAAACAGTGCAAACAAGACTAGGGCATGAGGATATTAATACAACTTTAAATATTTACGCTCATGTTAATAAAGAGATGCAAAAAAATGCTACAGAAAAATTAAATAATATTTTTGGTGGCAAATTGGTGGCAAAAAAATAATAGCTAGTCGTTAAACTAGCTATATTGTTGCGAGATAAGTCGTATAAGCCGAGTTCTGTATTAAGCAATCATCTATCTAGGCCTATCGTTGCCAATAGGCTCAAGCGACACACCCGGAGGCGGGACGGGCAATCCCATAATGCCCCTCTATTCGGTCTTGCTCCAAGTGGGGTTTACATAGCCATATAGTCACCTATATGCTGGTGAGCTCTTACCTCACCTTTCCACCCTTTCCCTAAGGTTTCTGGTGAACCTTAAGGTGGTATATCTCTGTTGCACTTTCCTTCGAGTCACCTCGACTGGCCATTAACCAGCACCCTGCCCTGTGGAGCTCGGACTTTCCTCTCCTAAGTAAAACTTAGCAGCGATTGCCTGGCTTACTCGCAAGATTTATATTAACATATTTAAATCTGTATTGCAAATTTTTTTAAATTAATCTTATTGGTTACAAAGATTTTTAGTACCAAGTGTTCTATTATTTTCTCTGACTTTTTCATTAGCATTGTATTATTCGTTATCTTCTTCTTTTGTTTTATCTTCCATTATTTTTTTTAAATCAATTTCTTCTCGTATGCTAATCCTAATTTCATCTACTTCCATTCCGCCTTGAGCAAAATAGATTTTTAAATAACAGTTTTGATTAAATATAACACCTAAATCTCTAGTTACATTTATCCATTCTCCATTGGTGCCATTGATAGTAATCATTGAAACTATACTTCTATCAATAGAAATTGTAACTGGCATCTGAGCTAATTCACCCGAATGGGATTTGACCTTTAAGCTGATATCATAAAGTCCTCTCTTAGCAAAATTCAAAGCAAACATAGTAGTATCTCCTCTACCTGTTTTCAATCCTGTTAAATCAAGTAAAGTGTCATCTTCTATTCTCTGATATGCTAAATCAAAAGCAATATTATCTTCATTCTGAGCATTTTCTGATGCTGCCTTTTCTTCTTCACTCATTCTTCCAAGGAAACGTTCCATAACAGGAGAATTCATTAACATATAGCAAATGTTTGCTGCATTTCTGATAAGTTCACCACGAGTAACAACACCATTGTTAAAGCTCTCTTCTAAAATGTCATTACCAGTATTTTTTGCTGCATTTTCAACTACCATATAAAGATCATTTTGAGCACGAACCATGTATTGTGTGTTGGTATGAGCTGCTGTTTCTTCGCCATCTTCATTCATCTTTGCCCACCAATCTGTCATTACGATTCCTTTAAATCCCCATTCTTTTCTCAAAATAGTGGTAAGTAAATCATAATTACCTGCTGTCCAAATTCCATTTAGTGCACCATAGGTAGACATAACACTTCTAGCTTTTCCTTCTTTTACTGCAATTTCAAAGCCCTTTAAATAAATTTCACGAAGAGCTCTTTCAGAAATTACACTATCACTTTCATTACGCCCAAATTCTTGATTATTTCCTGCAAAATGCTTTATTGTTCCTGTAACACCAAATTCATGCATACCACTTAAGCAAGCTACTGCCATCTTACCAGTTAGTAAAGGATCTTCAGAAAAATACTCAAAGTTACGTCCATTTAGTGGATTTCTATGAATATTCAAGCCTGGTCCAAGTAAAGTATCAACTCTATTCTTTCTTAGTTCTTTACCTTCCATAACGTATAATTCTTTAACAAGTTCAGTATTGAATGAACAAGCAAGACAAGTTCCGTTTGGCATACTGAAAGCATAAGTTCCACAATCCATTCTTATTCCTGATGGGCCATCTGCACAGCAACCAACTGGAATTCCAAAGCCATGAAGATTATCAGTAACCCCTCCAAAAGCCCCAGCAGTTCCTGGAGTTACCTTAGGAGAACTCATACCTTCTCCTCTAGACATATGAATTAGATCTTCGTCAGAAAGCTGTGCTAAGAACTCATCCAATGAAATCTTATTATCAAAAACATCTCCTAATTTATAACCTTTATCACCTGTATAAGGGATTTCTTCTGGGCGACCATCTATAATACGTTTTTGTAAATCAATAGTACGTAATGGTGTCGCTTCATTTACTAATTCTACTCCAGCAACTGTTTCATTTGCATGAAGTCTTTCATAAGCTATTTTAGGAGCTACTGCTTCCTCAAGTTCTTCTACCACTATCAATTCCGCAATTTCTAAAACTCCAGACAAAGCTGCATTTCTAACATCTGTTCCAACATAGAATTCGTATTTTCCAGCCTCTAATACATAGCAAGACTTATGTCCTGTTACTCCACTATCGTCATAGGATGCAATATCTTTTACAGAAATACTAAGTTCTATTGTTTCATTTGAGCCTGGTGCTAATTCTTTAGTTTTTCCAAAGGCTTTTAACTCTCTAGAAGGTTTTCCTAGTTTTCCTTGCGGTGCAGATAAATATGCTTGAACAACTTCTTTTCCTTTTACATCTCCAGTATTTGTTACCTTCACCAAAATATTAACTATTCCTGATTTATCATGCTTCAACTGACAATCAGATTCTTGTCCATCAAACTTTGGAACTTGAAACAAGATATTTTCTGTTTTGAATGTAGTATAAGAAAGACCAAATCCAAATGGATACATCACTTTATCTTTTGCTACAGTTTCAAAGTAACGATATCCAACAAAAATATCTTCAGCATAAAAATTACGCTTTTTATCTCCAAAATAAGCTGTAGAAGGATAATCTTCAATATTATAAGCAATAGTATCACTTAGCTTACCGCAAGGTGTTACCTCTCCTGTTAGTACATCTAGAACTGAATTTCCACCTTCTTGACCACCATGCCATGCATATAATACAGCTGCTGGGTTATAAGTATCTACCCACTTCATATCAATAATATTACCAACATTTAAAACAACAGCTACTCTTTTGAATGCTTTGCAAACCTTTTGAAGCATATCTTCTTCTAAATCAGTTAGAAGGTAACTTCCTTTTTCTGCAGAGCTATCCTTATCTTCTCCTGCAGTTCGGCCAATAATAACTACTGCAAGATCAGAGTTTAAAGCTGCATTAGAAACCACTTCATCAGTTAATGGCATTTCTTCTTGAGACCAAGGTTCTTCTCCCCAATGTATACCTCTGTTACATGGATGTTCCTTTACCCATTCTTCGTAAATTCCTAACAAATCTTTGTTTATATATATGTCTTTACAATTCTTTAACGCATCTAAAATACCAACCACATATCTAGTATTAACCATACCACCTGAACCAGTACCACTCTTATAGTAGTCTAATTGAATTCTTCCAAATACAGATGCTGTTTCTCCTTTTTTAATTGGTAGAGCCTTATTATCATTCTTTAAAAGGACTGCTCCTTCTGCTGCAGCTCTTCTAGAAATATCAGCATATAAATTCCAATCTATATCATACTTTCCCATTATATAATATCCATCCTTCTATCTTTTATAGTTTACGTATCTAGAAATAAATAACAAGTCCAAATAAACTAGTATCTGGACTTATTTATTTTTTGAAGATAACTTATAATTCTTTAATTGCTTTTGCAATTTCTATACATAAATCTTCTGCCTGTGGAACAATTCCTATTTTATCAATAAAGGCATGAGTCATACCCTTATATCTAAAAGTAGTAACAGGTACTCCATCATCAGATAATTGTTTTGCATAAAATTCTGTTTGAATACGTAATCCATCAAATTCTGCTCCAAACAATAAAGCTCTTGGTAAATCAGCATGAGACTTAGCCATCATTGGACTAACATATGGATTGTACATATCCTCTTTATTGGTTATATAACAACCGCTCATAGGATCACTTGAAGCATCCTTTGCTGGTCTTCCAAGCATCAAGCATCCTTTAATTATCTCTTTCTGTTCTTCTGATATTTCAAAAAGATCTTCTGACCATTCATACCCAGGAACACTAGCATCACCAATAGCTACTCCAGGATATATCAATGCTTGTAGTGCAATTTTAGGTGTTCCTTCCTCTCTTGCTTTTAAACAAACTGCAGCTGTATAGTTTCCTCCAGCACTATCTCCTGCTACTGTAATTTTATCAGGATCAATGCCATATTCTTCTGCATGGTCATACACATGCTTTACTGCATAATAATTATCATTCAATCCATTTGGATATGGTTTTTCTGGTGCAAGAGAATAATCTACATTAAATACTACTCCATCAATCAATTCGGCTAATAATCTACAGAAATTCTCTACAGTGTAAACAGAACCTCCTATCCATCCACCTCCATGAATGAATACAACTGCCGGACGTTTTCTATTCTTTTCTGATTTTCTTGGATAATAGCGCCAAAGTCCTACAGTATTCCCACTTTCCTTTAACTCCTCATATTTTGTATGAATTTCAACTGTATTTAAATTACGATTTGCAAATCCCATAAACTCACGCATTATAGGAATTAAAACTTCCATAGGTATAGGTTCCTTCGGAGGCTCTTGTTGCATGTTTCCAGCCCAGTGTTCCTTCATAATATTTAACTCTCTTGGATCTAAATATCCTGGTCTATCTTCTCCAGGGCTTGGCTTAAAAATAACATCAATTCCATTATTTTTAATAGTAATCGTTTTCTGTTGTAATTCATCTAATAAAGCTTGTTCATATTCTTTCAAACTAAACACCTCTCATCAATTTTTTTCTCAATGTTCTATATAATGTTCATATTAATGAATATATATCTATTAACCCTATAAATAACTTCTTAATAGTACTCATCAATATATTAGTTATATTTTACTATCAAATAAATGTTTGTTTATAACTATCATCATATTTTTATAACTTTATTCCTTTAGTTATCGTTTTCAATGCTTTTAATAAAGTATTATAATTTAATATTCTCCAACCTGTATTCATGATTAAGTAATTACGCACTTTCTATGTAAATAAAAATAGCATGCTAATTGGCATACTATTTTTATAAAGATATAAACTTAACTAAATTTTATAAATCTATGAATAATATATATTCAAAAAAATATATAGTGAATTTATTTCTGCCTTTTCAAATTATAACTTAATGGCATAAAACCATAGCGAGCATAGAATGGTAGCGCTTCTTCATTACCATAAATTACTCCAATGGCTATATTCGCTATCTCATTTTCCTCAAACCAACTCAAAGCTCTTCCCATTAACTTTCCACCAAGACCATACTTTCTATACTCCTTTTCAATATAAATTGATTGCACCTCTCCTGAAGCACCATCTATAGAACTTAAACAATAACCTACATATTTATTATTATCATTATCTAAAATCACATCAAATTTATAATTTCCTTGAGCATTAATAGATACAAATCTTTGATCAAAGGTAAAGTTCTCAAATCTCCTCTTAAAATATTGAGTCTTATCCTTATGCATAACATTTAACTTTTCCCATAAGGATCTTATAATATCAATTTCAGTTATATCTTTTTCAACTATACTTATATTCAAAATCTATCATCTCTCTATCATAGAAATATTATTAATTTTACTTTAATTCTTATGTGATTCCTTAAATTATAATCTATAAAATCTTACTATTGTATTTTTTTCATAAGTTCTACAGTCGCATCAACTGCCTGCTTAACTTGTTCTTCTTGAGAAATTGTAGCTTGCTTATCCCCAGATTGAGCTCCATAATCTCCAAATTGCCCATGATTTCCACCTTTTATTTCTACAAAAGTTGTATCCTTTGGCAAAGCTGCATTTCTAACCTTATCAAGCTTAGCAACACCATCATTACTTCCCCATATAGATACTACCTGCTTATTACTATTTTTAAGTTCATCACCTTGTGGATAAGAAGCATATAAAGCTACGCCTTTTATTTTGTCATGCTTTGAAGCATACTTACACGCCATAACTCCACCTAAGGAATGACCACCAATTGCCCAGGTTTGTATCTGTGGAAATTTTTCTATAACTTCATCTGCTTTGTTTGGAGAAAATATTGCAAAATTTAATGGCATTGATACTATTACTACCTTATATCCTGCATTTGCAATTTGTCTGCACAAAGGTGCATATGCCATAGGATCAACCTTTGCTCCAGGGTAAAAAATAAGTCCTTTAGTTGCATTTTCATTTTTAGAATCAAATATTATAAAATCTCCATCTGTCACTGCCATACTATTATCACTTTTAAGTGCTACAGTCGCTAAAGACTTATGCTTATAAGAATTTGTCATCCAAATTAAAGTTCCTCCAATGAATACAACTAAAACTATAGCTATACCTATAAAAATTCTTTTTTTCATGCTCTTCCTACTTGTTTTTGTGTTACTCAAATTTATACTCTCCTTCAAATTATTATATTTACCTTGTATTTTTTATAATGTAATTCTTCGTAATTATAATGATTCATATTTGTTTCTTCCTTAAGGATAATGGCATATTCTAATCTATTTTCAGATTTCCTAATACTTTTTAAGCTTGTATAGAAATTATATCATTTTTAATATTCTTCATAATATAAAACTGTTTGTAGTTGTCTATGCATCTCCCATATGTTACAATCTTGGTTACACAAAATTATAATTGTTGTATCAGCTTTAGGATAATAAGAAAGCATTGCTCCAACACCATAATTCATCCCATCTTTCCTCATACAAAAAACCTGATCCTCTATTTCAACAAATTCAAAAGCAAACCCATTTCTTATAGTTGCAGTAGGAACGGGTTTCCATTTTGAAAAAGGCTTAGAGAACTTTACCTGTGGTGAAAATATCATATTTGTATATTTCTCATTCAGTATTTCTTTATCTTTGAGCTTTCTTAAAAAGATGTCCAAATCATTTACAGTAGTATAAACGCCTGCATCTGGTGCACCTATTGGTGGATATGAATATATATTTTTTCTCCATTCTATAAACTTTCCATCCTCATCACAATATTCATAATAACCTTCTGCTGTATTTTCATTTACACAATCCATAGCTAAGAATTTTGTATTATGCATTTCCAAAGGCCTAAAAATATTTTCAGTAACAAACTGATGATAACTTATACCTGTTATTTTTTCTATAGCTAGTCCAAGTAGTACAAAAGCACAATTATTATACCTTACATCTGTCCCCGCCTTAAATACAGGCTCTTTATACGCGAACTGTGGAAGAAAATCAGCAGTGTTACGAATTGAATAATTAGGTTTTTCTTTAAATAAATCTGCATAATCTTCCCCAGCCTCTTCATCTGCATCATCAGCTATGCCTGAGGTATGAGTTAATAAATGAAAAATTGTTACATCTGTTGGTATGGTAGTTCCCTTTAGATCAATAATATCTGTAATCTTATCTTCAAGCTTCAATAAATTCTTTTGTATTAGCAGCAATATAGCTGTAGCAGTAAACACTTTTGTAATTGATGCTGTATCAAACTTTGTATTTACTTTATTCTCTATTATAAACCCCTTATGAGCTAATCCATAAGCTTTTTCGAATATCTTTTTTTCCCCTTTTTTTATTAAACATACCCCTGAAAAATTATTATTTTCACTAAATCTTTGGCATATTTCTTGAAATTTTTCTTTCATCATATCCTCCACTATAGTTATATATGAAATATTAGTTCCATTATGCTTCCTCCAGAAATTCCAAAATACTCAAATAACATAACTGTATGTATAGATCAATAATATGAAACACTAATATGCATAATTGCCATTCTAAATTATACCACCTATTTAAAATTAATGCATATAGCAAAAACTACACCGCATTATTCTCAATAAATTACAGTGTAGCTTCTATTCATAAATACCTATTCTTCTAAACATATTAAAATAAAATAAGATAAAGAATAACAAAGAGAAGGATAAGCATTACTAATGGTATTCCTATTCTGCTTAAAATAAATAGTCCTACAAGTACTGCTAATAAAATTAATATAAGATTTAATCTATTGCTTTTTTCCATCTTCTTTTTCCATTTATCAAACCAATGAGATAATTTAATTCCTTTTCCTCCAATATTGCCTTTGAAACCTTTATCTGATACGCTATCCTTAACATCATCCATTACTTTTTTAAAGTCATCCCCTAAATTATCAAATCCTCTGGATTTATCTTCACTAGTACCTTTTCTGTAATATCTACTTCCCTTTCTTTTGGCCATTTATAACATTCCTTCCCCCATTAGTTCATATTAAATTATATGATGAGAGAAGTCACTTTATTTAATAATCTTCTATTTTTATCCGATAGCTAGCATCCGTAACACTCCAATCTTATATGAAACTCCTCTTCCTAAAGTCAGATGAGTAAGCGATTCACACTAAATCATAGATTTAGGTTCTCTGCTTAAGTTGGAGATAACGGCTGCACGCTCCTGGATAAGTTCAACTAAGATTCAGATGGGGATCAAACCCCACCTGAATCAAGTTTCACTTGATATCCATATGCTTTAGATCAGCCCCATCTTTCTCCATTTACCACTTTTCCATCTAAAAAGCATTATTATTCCTCGTAACCATTCATCCATCCCACAAGCTATCCATATTCCTGCTAAAGCAAATCCAAATTTCACACCAAAAATAAATGAAAATAAGACTGATACTCCCCACATAGACAAAATCCCGCAGTATACTGGAAACTTCACATCTCCTGCAGCTCTTAATGAACTTATAATTACTACATTAAACACCTTACCAACCTCTACCAATACATCAATAATAAGCACTAAAGAGGCAATTTTTATTATTTCTTCATTTGAAGTAAATATAGATGTCAGAGCTCTGCTGAATACGGCTGACATAAGTGCTACAGAAACAGAAATTCCAATTCCAACCTTCACACTATCTAAACATATATGGTAAGCCTCTTCTTGTTTTTTTGCTCCTATCTTATTACCTACTAAAATACTTGTACCTTGTCCTATAGCTGCTGTAAATACAATGGTAAACATGGTAATATTATTTATATATGCCTTTGCAGCCAAAGTATTTGTTCCCATCTGCGTAATAAATGATGTTATTACCATTTGAGATGTATTATAAGAAATCTGTTCTCCTGCACTAGGTATTCCTATCTTTAATATCCTCTTAAGCATATCAAACGGAAAAGGCCTAAGTAACTTAAAGGATATATTTTTATCTACCTTTTTAACCAAAATAATAAACATTACTATTAAAGCTAAACTTCTACTTACTGAGGTTGAAAGGGCTGATCCTCTCACCCCTAATGCAGGCAATCCAAACTTTCCAAATATCAATAAATAATTTCCTATAATATTAAGAATGTTCATTCCTATTGCTGAATACATAGTTATCTTAGTAAAGCCATGGCTTCTAACTATAGCGGATATAGTGCTTAGCAATGCTTGTACAAAAGCCGCTCCACCAACTATAGTTAAGTAATCCACTCCATAGGGCATAACCTCTTGAGGTACATTTAGTAAGGATAATAAATTTTTTGCAAATAAAATTAGTACTAAGCTCAATACAATTCCTAAAGTAGCATTAAAAAGCAGTGATACTGTAGCTACTATTCCTAAATTTTTCTCATCTTTCGCTCCTTTATATTGAGCACAGAGTATTGCAGTACCTGTAGTAACTACTGCAAATAATAAATTTATAAATCCTGCAATTTGATTACTGACACTTACTGCTGCTACTGCCTTATCTGAGTATCTGCTTAACATTATTGTATCTACTGTTCCAAGTAGCATAAATAATGAGAGTTCGATAAATAAAGGCCACGTTAATCTAATTAGCTCTTTTCTCATAACCCTTTTATTCATTTATATTCCCCCCAAAAACTTGTTAACTTAAATAATTTCATAAGGATCTTTTATTTTAGAAGATACTATAAATTCTATATTACTATATTGTTCCTTTACTTTAGTTTTAAGCATTTCTATTGCTTGCAAGAATGATAACCACTCTGTACCAAAATGTCCTGCATCAATTATATTCATACCCATTTCTTTATAATCACTAACAAAGTGATAAGTAGTATCACCAGTTAATATAGTATCTGCTCCTTTGGCTCTTGCCAACTCAAAATAATCTTCTCCACTTCCATTTACTATAGCCAATTTTTTTACACTTGAATTTAAATTTCCTGCATATCTTAAATTCTTCAAATTCAATTTATCTTTCACTAAGTCTATAACCATTCCAAGACTTGCATCCTTAAGTTCTACTATTCTACCAATACCAGCTGCATTATAATTACTATCATTAACTTTTTCAATAATGTCTCCTTTTTCAAAACCTAATATTCTAAGAAGACTATCATTTAGGCCTCCACATACAGTATCAAAATTAGTGTGAGAACTATATAAAGCTATATCATTTTGAATTAAATTTATAACCTTTCTGCCCTGCAGAGTATCTGTAGTTATATTAGATGGTTTTATAAACAATAGAGGATGGTGGGTTACAATAAGCTCCACCTTATTCTCTACTGCTTCCTCAATTACATCCAGAGTGCAATCTAAAGCTAATAGTATTTTTGTTATCTCTTTTTGTGAATCTCCAATCATAAGACCTACGTTATCATAACTCTCTTTAAGCTCTTTTGGAGCTATACTTTCCATAATCTCAATAAAATCTTTTAACTTCATTTGTATATCATCACCTTCAATCTTTTAAATTGATTAGTTTATCATTGCCTTCAATCTCTTAACTTTTTCCTCTAAGTCATGTTTCCTCTCTTTAGCAGACTCACTATTATCTTTTAGATATCCTAATATTTTTTCATAAGATTCTATCTTGCTACTTATATAATTTTTAATAGTGCTGTCACCTTTATCAATTAATACTGAACTTATTTCATAATCAAGTTCATCATATGTACCTACATTTTTAACATCCTTATTAAACTTTACCTTGAAACACTCATAGTATTTCCCATCATCCTCGCAGATATCCTCATCTAGAACTTCAAAAGAATTGTTATATAAAAATTCTCTAAGCACCTCTGGATTTTGAGCTGGCTGTAATACTAAATAATCCATTAACTTCACCTTTGACATATCAGCTAAGATAATATCTCTTATTAGATTTCCACCCATTCCTGCAACTATAACTGCATTTACTTCTCCCTTCTTTATTGGAAAAAAGCCACCTCCAAGCCTGCAGTAAACTCTATCCAACATTCCTTCAAATCCTATATTTGTTTTAGCCTTTTCTAAAGGACCTTTATTTATATCTGTAGCAATTGCCTTTTTGCATAATTCTCTTTTTATTAATTCTACCACTACATATCCATGATCTGTTCCAACATCAGCAATACATTCACATCTATCTACTTTACTTAAAATCATGTTAAGTCTTTTGCTTAATTCCATTGACTTTTGCTCCTTTTCAACCTTTTGGAAATCTTTTTGAAGATTCCTTGTTATCCTTGCAAATTATATCACAAATAGCTCAATAATTTAAAGCTATAACCTTGCATTTTCTCACATTTATATATTCTAACAAATAAACTATATACTCATTTCTAACTGTACTTATGTTATCAATATAAAGTATTAATTACAATTTATATCTTAATCAGATATTCTTATATAAAAAAATAGCACCTAAGTGCTATTTTAGTCTAAATAATCTTTTAATTTTTTACTTCTACTTGGATGACGAAGTTTTCTTAAAGCTTTAGCTTCTATTTGTCTTATTCTTTCTCTTGTTACATTAAACTCTTTACCAACTTCTTCTAGAGTTCTAGCTCTTCCATCATCAAGACCGAATCTTAATCTTAATACTTTTTCCTCTCTTGGAGTTAAAGTATCTAAGACATTTATAAGTTGCTCTTTAAGCATTGTAAATGCTGCTGCTTCTGCAGGAGCCAATGCATCATCATCTGGAATGAAATCACCTAAATGGCTATCCTCTTCTTCTCCAATTGGAGTTTCCAAAGAAACTGGTTCTTGAGCTATCTTTAAGATTTCTCTTACCTTTTCCACTGGCATATCCAAATGCTTTGACAATTCTTCTGGAAGTGGATCTCTTCCAAGTTCTTGAATTAATTGTCTTTGCACTCTTATAAGTTTATTTATAGTTTCTACCATATGAACTGGTATTCTAATAGTTCTAGCTTGATCTGCTATAGCTCTAGTAATAGCTTGACGTATCCACCATGTAGCATAAGTACTAAACTTAAAACCTTTTCTATAATCAAACTTTTCAACTGCTTTTATAAGTCCTAGATTTCCTTCTTGTATAAGATCAAGGAACATCATTCCTCTTCCCACATATCTTTTAGCTATACTTACAACAAGTCTTAAATTTGCTTCAGCAAGCTTTTTCTTTGCTGCTTGATCGCCTTCTTCTATTTTTTCAGCAAGAACTATTTCTTCTTCAGATGAAAGTAGAGGCACTTTTCCTATTTCTTTCAGATACATTCTAACTGGGTCATCAATTGCAATCCCTTCTGGAATAGATATATCTAATTCTTCTTGTACTTCCTCATTAGCAGCAATATCACCTATTATCTCTATTCCTAATGATTCAAGCACCTCATATATTTTTTCAATATGTTCTGGATTTATATCTATCTCTTCAAGTTCGCTCATTATTTCTTTATAGGTTAAAGTCCCACTTTTCTTGCCTTTATCTATAAGTCTCTTTACTATGACCATTTTAGCATTTTTATCTTTATTAATTGCATTAGCCTTATCCTCAACTAACACTTTCTTTTCTTTCATTAATTTGCCTCCTTCCGCCATATCCTTAACTTCTGTTCAAGTTTTTTAACTTCATATCAATTTCTTTTTTAGCCTTAACAAGATTTAATGATTCCTCAAATAAATTATTTTCTTCACACTGTTTAAGTTGCTTCATAATTTTCTTTCTTTCTTCTTGAAGCTTAAACTTTTTTATTTCATACATATAATCATTAATTTCCTGCAAAACATCATTCTCATTGACAACCAACACTAACTCTTTAATTGATATCCATTCTTTTAATATCTCAGGACTTTGGCATTTAAACTCTATCTTTGATTCCAAGTTTTCTTCTTTATTATCTACAAGTTCCTTAATTATTCTATATAACTCATCATGGGACTTCATTGCAAAGTCGCCTTCTTCGATATATTGTATAATATTACTATAATATTCTTTTTGAAGCATTAATTTTAATATACTTCTTTCAGCCTTAACATAAGCAGGCTCCACATATAATTTTGTTCCATTTTTTGTATTATTATTCTCTAATTCTAAGTTTCCTAAAGAATTTGTCATTTTTTTAGATAACATATCATATATTGATTGTTCTCTTAATCCAGTTTCCTCTGATATCTTTTTTATATAAACATCTTTTTCCACTGGATTCAAATTTGCTAAAATCTCAGTAACCCTTTCCCCATACTCAATTACTTTAGTATTGTCTTTAAAGTCAATACCTTCCTTTGCTTTGAGAAGCCTATATTCAATTAAAGGTATAGCATTCTCAATAAGTTTCATAAACGCTTCTTTACCATTACTTCTAATGAACTCATCAGGATCTTTACCTTGAGGTACTGTAAGTACTCTAACATCAAACCCAACATCTCTTAATATGTCTAATCCTCTTAATGTGGCCTTCTGTCCAGCTAAATCTGCATCATAAGATATTATAACTTTTTCAGCATAACGCTTTAATAATCTAGCTTGATTAATAGTAAGAGCCGTACCAAGGGATGCTACTGTATTAGAAATGCCATATTGTTGCAAAGATATACAATCCATATATCCTTCTACTATTATAAAATACTTTTCTGGCAATCCATTTTTTATAGCATAATTAAGTCCATAAAGATTGAAGCCTTTATTAAACACAGGCGTTTCCGGTGAATTTAAGTATTTAGGTTTAGAATCATCTAAAACTCTTCCTCCAAAACCTATTACTTTTCCTTTGTAATCAAAAACAGGAAACATCACTCTATTTCTAAATCTATCAAAAACGGTGCCTCTTTCACTTTTTATAGCTAATCCTGCTTCTATAATAGTTTGGTCTTTGTATCCTTTTCCTCTCAAATACGTTAATAACGTACCCCAATTATTCATTGAAAAGCCTAAACCAAATCTATTAATAGTTTTTTCATTTATTCCTCTTCTCATAAAATATTCTTTTGCTGCAGAATTCTTTCTAAGATTAGAAAAATAAAATCTAGCTGCATCCGTGTTGACCTTAATTATTAAATCTTTTTTCTGGATTAATTTTTTATTTTTCCCTTCATCAAGATTTAATGGTATGTTTGCTCTTTCAGCTAAGTATATTGCTGCATCAACAAATCCTATATTTCTTGTTTTCATAACAAACGAAATTGTATTTCCTGCTTCTCCACATCCAAAACACTTATAAATTTGCTTATCTGGAGATACGCTAAAGGATGGCGTTTTCTCATGATGAAAAGGACAAAGACCTGAATAGTTTCTTCCGGCTCTTTTTAGCTTAACTACCTCAGAAACTATATCAACTATATCATTTTCTTCTTTTATTCTTTCAATAATTTCTTCTGGAATTTGCAATAAGAAACCCTCCACCTTTAATATTTTTTCGCAACTCACTATATATTCGACACAAAATGATAGTTTCCTTTTTTTATTTTAAAATTTTTCACATCATTTTTATTACTTAAGTTTACATAGATATTTTGAGTTACTATAAGAATATTTATACACATTTTTTAGAAATATATCTATTACCTGCTAATATACCACAATTTTAGGTACATAAATTTTATTAAATGTGCTAAGACAATAATCATCGCTCATTCCTGCTATGTAGTCTGCAACTCCTCGCTCTATTCCTTCTTCTTCAGCTATATTCCTATAAATTAGTGGCATTTGCTCAGGATGGACGAAATAATATTTTACCACATTTTCAATAACAAAACTAGCCTTTTTTCTTTCTATATCTAAGATATCCCCAAGATAAATATTTTTAAACATAAATTTTCTAAGTTCAGCTAAAGCTTCTCCTTTTTCTTTGCTTAAGGATACTTTAACCTCATTATTTTCTATATTTCTAATAGTATTATTAACTAAGTCATGAACTAAAGTGTCTATTCTTTCACTATTACTTTTCCCCAAAATCTCTACTATATCTTTAGGTAATTCTTCTTCTGATAGTAAACCAGCTCTAATAGAATCATCAATATCATGATTTACGTATGCAATCTTATCACTAAATCTAACAATTTGTCCTTCCAAAGTCTTAGCTTCAGAAAATTCATTGCTAAATCCACTATGATTGAGTATTCCGTCTATAACTTCTCTTGTTAAATTCAGACCTTTTCCATCATTCTCCAATTTAGATACTATTCTTACACTCTGCTCATTATGCCTGAATCCATCTTTAAGCATACTATTTAATACACTTTCTCCTGTATGTGCAAAAGCTACATGCCCTAAATCATGCCCCATGGCAATTGCTTCTGCTAGATATTCATTAACTCTGATTCCTACAGCTATAGTTCTTGCAATTTGTGATACTTCAATAGTATGAGTAAGTCTCGTTCTATAATGGTCGCCAGAAGTTTTTATAAATACTTGAGTCTTATGTTTCAACCTTCTAAAAGATTTGCAATGAATAATTCTGTCCCTATCCACCATAAAGACAGTTCTTATATCATCTTCCTGTTCCTTAAACACTCTACCTAAGGTGTCCTTTGAACATTTAGCCTCTTTAATCAATGTCAACTCTTCTAAACTTTGATTTTTCTCTCTTATATTCATACAACCCCTCCTTAAATATATTATTCTACTCTAATTGAAAAAATCCTCTAACTTTAAATATATATCTTTGTATCAACTTATATATTACTTATTTATTATTTTAAGTATAATAAATAAATTTCATTAATATCTTATATTAATAAGTTGCTTAATAAGGAGGTCTTCTATGCCTATGAAAGAACAAAATATACAAAAATTCAATTTATCTCAGGAAGAAATAATTAAAAATATATTACCTGAATTTAATGTTTTTAATTCAACTATAGAAGAAATTAAAGTAAAAAATACTGATAAGCAAAGGGCTGTTTACAAAATTGAATCTCAAGATAACACTTTGTTTTGCCTAAAAAAAGTATACTATAATGAAAAAGACTTGCTTTTTATTTATTCAGTAGTGGAATGGCTATATAGAAATGGCATTCATGTAGCAAGATTTTTACCTTCAAAGAATGGAAGTAGATTTGTAAATTATAATTCAATGCTTTTTATATTAACCCCATGGATTCACGGTGAAAAGTGTGACTATGATTCCATGGATACTTTGATAAATGTTACAAAAACTCTAGCTAAGCTTCACAAATGTTCAGAAAATTTCACTCCAATACATGGTAGTAATTTTAAAACCGGATATGATGATTTATACATATCCCTTGGGAAACATCTTGAACAACTATTGAATTGTTATAATAAAGCTGTCATTACCAATGATACCTTTTCCTCTATGTTTCTATCTACTTTTGAAATAAACTTACAATTAGCAAAAAAAGCATTTAATCTAGCTGCTTCAATAAATGTAGACAATCTATCTCGTTCAATATGTCATGGTGATTATGTAAATAAGAATATTTTAATAGATTCAAATGGTGAAACTTGCATCATAGATTTTGACAAATGTTGTATAGATTTTTCAGCTCACGATATAGGTTATTTCTTTAGAAGATTATTAAGACGGGACAATACTAATTGGAATCTGGATCTTACTCAAAATTGTCTAGCTGCTTACAATTCAATAAAGAAACTTAATCAAGATGACTTAGCTTATGTATTAGCTTATATTTTATTTCCTCAAAAATATTGGCGTCTTAGTAGAGATTACTATAATAATCTCAATAAAGTAAATAAAATATCATTTTGCAATTTAATGCGAAAAATAAACGATAAAGCTGAATCACAATTTGACTTTATGTGTAAAATATCTCATGATTTGCTAAATTAGTTTATATAAAAAACTTCAACTTACCAAATTAATATTACATAGGTGAGTTTGAAGTTTTTTGTGTTTATTGTTAAAGATATGGCAAATCTTCTTAATTTCTATATAAATACTTCAAAATACAAATAGGATAGTGTACTTAAAATCAATAATGAATTTAAGTTACACTATCCTACATTCTTACTTTAATCTTTTAGCAACTATATAAGCTACAGTTATATTTTTTTATTTCAAATTATCTCTTATTCTTTACTTGTGCTTGAGCTGCTGCAAGTCTAGCTGCAGGAACTCTGAATGGAGAACAAGAAACATAGTTTAGACCTATATTGTGGCAGAATTCAATTGATGATGGATCTCCACCATGTTCTCCACAAATTCCAAGCTTAATGTTTGATCTAACTGATCTACCTTTTTCAGCTGCCATTTGTACTAATTGACCAACTCCTGTCTGATCAAGCTTTGCAAATGGATCTTGTTCGTAAATCTTCTTTTCATAGTAATCTTTTAAGAACTTAGCAGCATCATCTCTTGAGAAACCAAATGTCATTTGAGTTAAGTCATTTGTACCAAAAGAGAAGAATTCAGCTTCTTTTGCAATTGCATCAGCTGTTAATGCTGCTCTTGGTATTTCTATCATTGTACCTATATGATAATCAAATTTAACATTCTTTTCTGCAAGAACAGCTTCAGCAGTTCTAACAACTATATCCTTAACATATTTCAATTCCTTAATTTCTCCAACAAGAGGAATCATAATTTCAGGAATAATTTCATATCCCTTTGATTCTCTAACCTCTATAGCAGCCTCAATAACAGCTCTAGTTTGCATTTCAGCTATTTCTGGATAAGAAACTGCAAGACGACATCCTCTATGACCCATCATAGGGTTAAATTCATGAAGTTCATCAATAGTTTCCTTTAAGTCTTCATAAGTTAAATTCATTTCCTTAGCTAAGTTTTGGATATCTTCCTCAGCTGTTGGTAAGAATTCATGTAGTGGTGGATCCAAGAATCTTATAGTAACTGGTCTACCTTCAAGAGCCTCAAAAATTCCTATAAAATCACCTTTTTGCATTGGAAGTAATTTTTCTAATGCTTTCTTTCTTTGCTCTATGCTCTTAGAAACTATCATTTCTCTAACAGCAGCTATTCTATCTTCAGCAAAGAACATATGCTCTGTTCTACATAGACCAACACCTTCAGCACCAAATTGTACTGCTTGCTTAGCATCTCTTGGGGTATCTGCATTAGTTCTTACTTGTAATTTTCTGATTTCATCTGCCCATTTCATAAATGTTGCAAAGTCACCTGATATTTCTGGAGAAACAGTATTAACAGCTTCAGCATAAACATTTCCTGTTGAACCATCAATAGAAATCCAATCATTAGTAGTTAAAACCTTACCTTGAACTTCTAAAGTTTTCTTTGCTTCATTAACTTTAAGCTCTCCACAACCAGCTACACAGCAAGTTCCCATACCTCTTGCAACAACTGCTGCATGAGAAGTCATACCACCTCTTACAGTAAGGATACCTTGTGCTGCTATCATTCCTTCAATATCTTCTGGTGAAGTTTCAAGTCTTACTAAAACTACCTTTTCACCATTTTCAGCTCTTTCCTTAGCTTCTTCTGCAGTAAATGCAACTTTACCACATGCTGCTCCTGGAGAAGCTGGTAAGCCTTTTGCCACTAATTCCGCCTTCTTTAATGCTTCTGGAGCAAAAGTTGGGTGAAGTATTGAATCTAATTGTTTTGGCTCAACCTTTAAAATTGCTTCCTCTTTTGAAAGCATTCCTTCCTCAACTAAATCAACAGCAATCTTTAATGCAGCTTGAGCTGTTCTCTTGCCATTTCTAGTTTGTAAGAAATATAATGTTCCATCTTCTATAGTGAATTCCATATCTTGCATATCTTTGTAATGATTTTCTAGAGTATGAACTATTGATTCAAATTGCTCATAAATCTTAGCATTTTGTTCTGCTAATTGAGAAATTGGTTGTGGTGTTCTTATACCAGCAACAACATCTTCACCTTGAGCATTCATTAAGTATTCACCATAAATCTTCTTTTCTCCTGTAGCAGGGTTTCTTGAGAATGCAACTCCTGTACCAGAAGTTTCTCCTTTATTACCAAATACCATTTGTTGAACATTTACGGCTGTTCCCCAGTTTCCAGGTATATCGTTCAATCTTCTATATACAATAGCTCTTGGGTTATCCCATGATCTAAATACTGCTGTAATAGATTCAATTAACTGTTCCTTTGGATCTTGTGGGAAGTCCTTTGACATTTCTTTTTTGTATAATTCTTTGTATCTTTGAATTAAAACCTTTAAGTCATCAGCAGTTAATTCTGTATCAAACTTAACACCCTTTTCAGCTTTAATTTCATCAATTCTATCTTCAAATAATCTTTTCTCAATTCCCATAACAACATCTGAGAACATCTGAATAAATCTTCTATATGAATCATATACGAATCTAGGATTATTAGTTAATTTAATCATAGCTTCAACTGTTTCATCATTTAACCCTAAATTTAAAATAGTATCCATCATTCCTGGCATTGATACCCTTGCACCAGATCTTACTGATACTAGTAGTGGATTCTCTAAACTACCAAATTTCTTTCCTGTTATCTCTTCTAATTCACCCATCTTAACAGAAATTTCATCCATTATTTCCTTGGAAATCATCTTTCCATCATCATAGTACTTATTACATGCTTCTGTAGTTACTGTAAAGCCTTGTGGAACTGGAATACCTAATAAGGTCATTTCTGCTAAATTGGCACCCTTACCTCCCAAGAGATTCTTCATTGATGCACTACCTTCTTTAAAAAGGTATACATACTTCTTATTTTCCATCTCAATACTCCTCCGTTCAATACTAGATTTAATTTATTTATATTTATATTAAAGCAAAGCAAAGCTTTGTTAATAGCTTATTGACCATTTAAAACATTTACATTTTTTCAATTGTTTTAATTTCTATATTTATATATTATTATCTGCTAACTTTAAAAATAACTTAGTTATATTAGTTTTAGATATTTTTCCTACTATTCTAAGTTGTTCTTTTTCCATTGTAGAAGCTACCCTTTCAACTACAGGAATACAATCTATTTCATGTGTTATAATCTTTTTTGCTGCACTAAATGCACTTTCCTCTGATTCTGCCCAAATAATGTTAGGCATTCTTGTCATAATAACACCAACTGGTACCTTATGTATATCTGTTCCTCCAATAGCAATCTTCAAGAAATCTTTTCTAGAAACTGCTCCAATCAAACATTGATCACTATCTACAACAAACATAGTTCCAACATCATTTAAAAAGATCAAGACTATAGCATCATAAACAGTAACCTCTTCACTAATAAAAACTGGTTTTGACATTATCTCTCCAACCTTAATATTAGATATATATTGCTTAACTAAGCTCTCAGATGGCTTTTCTACATATATATATCCAACCTTAGGACGTGCATCCAAAATTCCAAGCATGGTTAATATAGCTAAATCTGGTCGCAATGCTGCTCTGGTAACCCCTACTTTAGCGGCAAGAGCTTCACTTGTTATTGGTTGTCCATCCCTCACTAGATTGACTATAACTTGCTGTCTTGGCGTTAACTTCAAACTTTTCCCTTCTTTCTAACATCTATAATAGATATAGAATTTCAGTGATTGTAGCTTTGTTTATGATATATATTCTATATATCAATTATATAATACAAACAATTTTTTTACTAAGCTGAATTTTCTGAAAAATCGCACAAATCACTGAAATTTTTCTATCAATAGATGATTTATTTAGCAGTATATCCCTTTTACTTCAAAATGCTACTGTTCTTCATCAAAATTAACAGTATAGGAATAAATACTCTCACTTTCAGCTTTTGTATTTCCATTTTTTGTGTGATGTCCTAAATCTGATTTAACTGAAGACACTTTAGCTTTTACATTTGAAACAACATCCTGAGTCTTTTCAGAAACATCCTTAGCAGCTTTTGCTACCATCTTATTTATTACCTCTACAGTACCATCATCCTTAGTGATTTCTATTGTAAGCTTAGTAGCAATGGCAGTTATTATACCTATAGCAAGTAATTGAGGTATAACTATTGCAATGACACCAGCTGCTATTCCTGCATTAACAGGTATATCTACTAGAACTTTTTCATCTTTTCTTATCTTGACTCTGCTTACATTACCTTTATTAATCAATTCCTTTAACCATACTTTAAAATCTTCAATTGTTTCATACTTATTGTTTTCGTTCTCTTCATTCCAACAATTTGCATCGCCATATTTTTCTGTAAGCTCATCATTAATTTTTTTCTCTAAGTATATAATAGCTTCTAAAACATCTCCATCATTCATCTCTAATGCTTCTTTAGCTTCAGCATAACTTACACCCATTCTATCTTTTACAAGATCAACTTTTTCCAAAGTAATTTCGCTCATTTTTTTCACTCCTCTATAAATTTTAACATTTCCAGACTTTTTGGTTTCTTCGAATAATTAGAAAAAATAATTGAAGTATTAATCTTCTCTATTTCCTTCTTTACATCTTTGCTCAAAGATAATCTATAAACTTTATCCATAGAAGTCTTATTTAAAAATCTCAAAGCACTGAAAGCTGCTTTTGAAATCTTTAATCCATTTGTTTTTTCACAATCTTCACAAACGCCTCCATAATATGATAAATTTATGTAATCAGAGCTATTCAACTTTCTCTTGCAAATAACGCAATTATCAAAATTCAATCCATATCCTGTGGCTTTTAGCACCTTCAGCTCAAACGCTCTAATTAGCAATTCATAATCTAAAGCATCTGTATCTAGTAAGTACAGACATGTTATAAAATCCTTATATAGCTCTTCATTTGGTTCTTCATCCTGCATTGATATATCTACTAATTCACAAACGTAAGAGGAATATGTAAGCTTTTCTAAATTATCAAGTAGCTTCTGAAAGGAATTTAATAATTTTACCTCTTGTAAATTATATAAACTTTTTCCTTTGAACATTACAAATTCTCCATAAGCTAAAGGAAGAGTAGGAGACAAAAACTTACTTTTGCTTTTTTTTGCTCCCTTCGCTATAGTTGTAATTTTTCCCCTTTCCTGAGAAAATATCCATACCAACTTATCATTTTCTTTAAAATCCTTTGTTTTTATTACTACACCCTTAGTTTTTACTAAACCCAGAATAGATGCCCCCTTTATTTAGACTTTTTATAGCCTAATTCGTTAAGCAACAGTTGGTTGTCTCTCCACTCTTTTCTCACTTTTACCCAAATTTTAAGATTAACTCTAGCATCTAGGAATTTTTCAATATCCATTCTTGCTCTTTCACCAATTTTCTTTAATGTTTGGCCATCTTTGCCTATTATGATTCCTTTATGAGATGCCTTCTCGCAAATTAAATCCACTTCTATATTATACATTCCCTTATCATTTTGCTTCATCTGAATTATATCAACAGCTATTCCATGAGGAACTTCTTGACTTAAATTTCTAAGAGCTTTTTCTCTTACTATTTCGGAAATTATAAATCTTTCTTGTACATCTGTTATCATGTCCTCTGGATAATATTTAGGACCCTCTGGCATATAATCTACCATAAGTTTTAATAATGTATCTGTATTTTTAGATTTCAATGCTGAAATAGGAATTATTTCTGCAAATTCTAAAGCAGATGAATACTTTTGAAGTGTTTCAGCTACCTTTTCTCTTGTATTTTCATCCACCTTATTTAATACTAAAAATACAGGTGCCTTTGTATTTTTAAGTGCTTCTAAAATAAACTGATCCCCTTTTCCAAGATCTCCTTCTGGAGTTGTTAAGAATAAAACCAAATCAACATCCTTAAAACTATCCTTAGCGGCATTTACCATGAATTCTCCAAGTTTATGTTTTGGCTTATGTATACCTGGTGTATCTACAAATATCATTTGATAATCATCAGTTGTTAATATAGTTTGCATATTTTTCCTAGTTGTTTGTGGTTTATTAGAAACTATTGCTAACTTTTCTCCCATTAATAAATTCGTTAATGTTGACTTTCCTACATTAGGTCTCCCTACAATTGATACAAATCCTGATTTAAACATTGTTCCTCCTTGTTTTTGCAAGCCTTTAAAAAGCAACTGGCAAAATTTTTTCTATTGTCTTTTTACATAATCTTTTTCATTATATAATTCTATTCTCTCATCTTGCGCAAATCTTACAATTGTCTTCATACATATGTCACAAGAATGCTAATTTTCTTGCTTTAATAGATTCTTTCATACTTATCTTCAAAAATTAGTGTATCTCATATTATACTCACTAATTCATCTAATTACAATTATTTTTCTTACTGCCCAGCAAATATCTTAAAAACCAATATTGTTAATAAAGTTCCAAATACAGCGCCTGCTGCTACTTCCCATATTGAATGTACTTCTGCATCCACTCTACTTTGAGCAGTAATTAGTGCCATAAGAAAACTCAAAACAATACAAATTGGCTGTTCTGTAATTAAGGTTATAGCTGTTGCTAAGGAAAAAGATAATGCACTATGCCCTGAAGGCATTCCTCCCTTTAATGGAGTTCCTTCCCCAAAATATGCTTTCACTATTATAGTTAATATACATACAAGCACTAATGCAATAAAAATAGTGTATGGGCTTGAACTTTTAATTGCTCCAAGCACCTTAAAGGTTATATTAGTTAACTTATCCCAAAAAATAATATAGCCAACTACCACTGCATTCACAGCAGTTATTAACACAGCACCAGCTGCTGCATTCTTAGCAATCTTAGCAACAGGATGATAGTAATTAGCAGCCAGATCCACTACACTTTCTATGGCTGTATTAACTAATTCAGCAGAAATCACCATACATATTGTTATTGATAATATTAAAAATTCAATTTTTGATATGTCAAACAGAAGACAGGAAATCAGTACTATTACAGTAACAGCAAAGTGAATTTGCATATTCCTCTGAGTTCTTAATGTATCTAAAATTCCGTTTATTGCATAGTTAAAGCTATCTACTAATTTTCTTACTTTCATATTCCCTCACCTAATCTCTTGTTAAATATAATTTTTTAAGTATTTCTTCTTCTCTTCCTCTCATAATTATCTTTTCATCTTCTTCCATATGATCGTAACCCAATAAGTGTAATATAGAATGAACTACAAGATAAGCAACTTCTCTATTGAAAGAATGATTAAATTCTTTGCTTTGCTCTAAGGCTTTCTCTAAGCTAAGTACTATATCCCCTAGAATTAAATCTTCTCCATCCAAAAAGGTTTTATCGAAATTATATTCTTTATAAACTTCTTTAAACACCTTGGCTTTTGGATAATCAAGCATTGGAAAAGACAATACATCTGTTTCTTTATCAATATGACGAGTTTCATTATTTATTTTTCTTATATCTTCATTATCAACAAATACTAAACTTACCTCATAGGGAACTTTTACTTCTTCTTCCTGTAACGCAAAGCTTATTGTCTTTGAAAGTATTTCCTCCAACTCAGAATTAACAGTTATTTTATTCTGTCTATTATCTACATAAATCATGTCTAACTCTCCTTCTTGCTATTCTTATCTGTAGGATATTCTATTCTTTGATGATATATTCCATTTAAAGCCTTTAAAAAACATAATTTTATATTTTTTATATCTTTCAAAGTTAAGTCACATTCATCTAATTGTCCATTATCTAACTTATCTTTTATTATCTTTTCTACCATTTCTTCAATTTTTTCTTTTGTTGGATCATTTATAGATCTAACTGCCGCTTCCACAGAATCAGCTA